>NZ_FXTX01000003.1 GCF_900182795.1 Venenivibrio stagnispumantis | reverse complement strand
CACTTTTGACATATTTATATGGTTTTGCTTTAGGTTTTTCTTTGTTAAGAGGTATAAATGCTTCCCTTAGAATTTAATTTCTCACTCAAGGTATAATCTATTATCTGCTCTTTGGAAAAATCTCTCAAAACCTTTCTTTGAGCATAAAACGGTAAATTATGGAAAAATCTATTTTGGATAATAAGAGGTATCTTTTTATCTACAAATAAAACCTTCTGTCCTATCTCTTTATAAGGTCTATATTTTTCAACTTTTGGAAGAATTGAAACAACAAATATAAAAAATGTGATTAAAATTGAGAAAAATGGTAAAAGTTTTAAATCTTTATACCGGATAAAATAAATAATAGGGAATAAAGATATAAGATAATAGATATAATCTAATTTAAAAAGATATATTATTGCAATATTTAATCCGGTAATCAAAATAGCAGGTATTATTAAGGTGGCTTTAAATAGATAATCATTTTTTGAGTTTGTAAGATAATAAGATACAAAAATAGATAAAGCCGGATGAGCCTGTATAAAATAGGTAGGTATTTTGCCTTTTGCAATGGTAAATATAATAAACATCACAACTACCCAGCTAAATATAAATGAAAATCTTTTTATATCTTTTAAACTATTTATAAATCCATAATAAAATGTTAAAGAATAAGGTAAAAATCCCCAAAGTATAACGGTAAGATAAAAAAATATATCTGTAAATTTTGATTCTTCTGCAAATGCTCTTTTTATTGTTTCTTCATTATAAACCTGCCAAAAATAATCTCCAAATTTAAGATGCATATAAACAATCCAGCTAAATCCTATAATTAAAGCTACCGGAATACCTATATAAATTTTTAAAAATTTTAGCTCTTTAATTATTTCTTTTATACTAAAATTTTTTTCAATAAAAATATATAATCCGACAATACCGGAGATAACAAAAAAGTAAGGATAGCCTTTTGTAAGAATTGTTAAACCAAGGGCAATATAAGAAAAAAATATATATTTGAAATCTTTATCAAGATAACCTTTTAAGAAAAGATATAAAGTAAGTGTGAAGAAAAAAGCAAGTGGCACTTCCGGAGAAGCATATCTTGAATTTATTATAAATTGAAAACTAACAGCCATAATAACAAATGCATAAAATCCAACTTCCGAGTTATATAATCTTTTTGCTATAAGATATGTTAAAAAATTTGTTCCAAGAGCCATCAGAACAATAGGTAATCTAATGGCAAACTCATTTAATCCAAAAATAAATACAGATAAAGCAATACTCCAATATGTTAAAGGTGGTTTGTTAAATCTTGGCTCATAGTTATAATAAATATCAAGAAAATTTCCGGATTCAAACATCTCCCTAACTGCTTCTGCATAAAAGCTTTCATTAGGTATCCATATAGCATTTAACCATACATTCCAAAAATATATAAAAATTATCCAGAAAATTATAAAACTTCTAAAATAGATATTCCTATCCATAAAACTCCTTATTGTTTGAAAATGAAATTTATGATATAAATTTTAGCATGAATTAGCTTATTTTCTAAATAAAATCAGGAGTGTGAAAATTGGAAATATATTTACCGCTTGCTAATGTATATATTAATCCTTTTGTGCTTATAATACTTGGAGTTGTTGTTGGGATATTATCCGGAATGCTTGGTATAGGTGGCGGTATAATACTCAACCCTGCATTGATAAAACTTGGGATACCACCTATTGTAACAGTTGGCACATCTATATCCCAAATGATAGGTGCTACTGTATCAGGATTTTTTACCCATTGGAAATTAAAAAATATAGATTTAAAAATGGGTATTTTTATAGTGATTTTTGGAGTAGTAGGTGGAACATTAGGAACAATAATAACCCATATTTTAGAAAAAGCAGGACATTTTAGGGAAGCAGTTTTAACTATATATACTATATATCTATTTATTCTTGGCGGTTTAATGCTGATAGATGCTTTAAAAAAGAAAAAAGAGAATGAAGAAGGAAAATTAAAAAAAATTGCTGATAAATTGCCATTTAAAATAAAATTTCAAATCGGAGATGTGTCATTATTAGTTCCGGTTTTTGTTGGTATATCTTCCGGATTTTTAGCTTCTATGCTTGGTATTGGTGGTGGAAATATTACAACTCCGGCACTTATGTATTTTGCAAATTATCAACCACAAAAAGCAGTAGCTTTAAGTATCTTTCAGATGATGTTTGTTACTATCTTTTTAACATATTTTCATTCAACGATAAATCATAATGTAGATATAATACTTTCTTTTATTTTGCTCCTTGGCTCTTCTTTTGGAGCAGTATTTGGAGCTTATATAGGTCAAAAGCTCGGAAGAGATAAATTAAAAGGCTTTTTGGCTATGCTTATGATAGCAGTAGGATTTACAACATTTTATGAGCTTGTTTTCGGTAAAGAAAAAGCAAAAGCTATAATTACAATTTCAGAGAATATAATTACAAAATTTGCCCTTGAAAATCCATCATTATATGCAATATTAGTAATAGTAATAAGTTTAATAGCCGGAATAATAATTAGTGCATTTGCCCATAGACTTAGAACATTTATACTTATTACTATGGAGAAAAAAGAGAGAAATAAATGAAAGTAGGCTGGATAAATTTTTTAAATACTCTTCCTTTTGATTTTGAAAAAGTAGGAATAAAACCGGATATAGATATTCAGATAATAAAGGATTATCCTGCTGTTTTAAATAAACTTTTAAAAGAAGGAAAAATAGATATAGGGATTATCTCTTCTGCTGAATATATAGAAAATTATAAGGATTATCTGATTTTACCGGATTTATCAATATCTTCATACAAAGATGTAAAATCTGTATCAATATTATCAAATACTGCATTGGAAGATATAAAAGAACTTTATCTAACAAAAGCATCTAAAAGTTCTGTCTTACTTACAAAAATAATTTTTAAAGAGTTTTTAAAAAAGGATGTTATTTATCACTCCCTTGAAAACTGGGAAAATCTTGAAGAAAAATCAGTTTTATTCATAGGTGATGCAGCAATTCTTTTTAAAGATAAATTTAAATATGTATATGATTTATCTTATCTTTGGTATAAATATACAAAAATGCCTTTTACATTTGCTTTATGGTGTGTAAGAAAAGATTTTTATAAAAATCATCTAAAAGAAGTTTTATTATTTCATAAATTATTAATCCAAACAAAAGAAAGATTTTTTAATGATATAGATAAATATTTAGATAATATAAATTTTGATAAAGATTTTGCAAAAGAGTATCTTTTAAATCTTGATTATAATCTTGAAAAAAAACATATAGAAAGTTTGAAGAAATTTTCGGAATATTTACTTAAAAATGAGTTTATAAAAGAAATACCGGAATTTAGATTTACAGATAAATTAATTATTACAAATGATGGAACAACTACAATATATAATAGCAATTATGAAGAAGCATATCACAGTATAAAAGCCGGAGCATATACAGAAAGTTTATATAAATTTATTATCCCCTGTAATATAGAAAATCTTGCAAAAGAAGGAAGTATAAAAATATTAGATGTTGGTTTTGGGCTTGGTTATAATGTTGCTACTGCTATAACATTTGCAAAACAGATAAATAAAGATGTAAAGATTGAGTTTATATCCATTGAAAAAGATGAAAATATACTTGAAAAAATAAAGATATTAGATATTCCGGAAAATTTAAAATATGCTTATTCTTTGATAAATTCTTTAAAAGAAGGTGAGATTTTATTAAATAATAAGATTTTTAAAACTTTGGAAATAGATAAAGATAATATAAAGATAACGGTTATAATAGGTGAAGGTAGGGAGATTATAAAAGAACTTGCTGAGAATGGAGAAAAATTTGATGCAGTTTTTTATGACCCTTTCTCTCCAAAGGTAAATACGGAAATGTGGAGCGTGGATTTATTTAGGTTGATCCGGAAAATTATGAAAGAGACGGCAATATTTGCAACTTATTCTGCTTCTTTGGCTGTCCGAAAAGGATTATTAGAAGCCGGATTTAAAATATCAATTGTGCCACCGGTAGGCAGAAAAAGCTCTTCTACAATAGCCACAATCTCTGCTGATATTCCACCAATGCCGGAGAAAGAAGAAAAAAGATTAAAAAATTCTCCATTTGCCATATCTTACAAAGATGAAAACCTTTCTCTTTCTTCAAAAGAAATCCAAGAAAGATATGAGGAAGAAGTTAAATCTTTTTCCACTTTTTAAATTTTTTTATGTTATAATTTTTTAGGTTATTTAAAATTGGTTTAATTACTTGGCAATAGAATAAGAGAATAGACTTTCTTTCTTGTTTTTGAGGAGAAAGATGAGCCTATTAATCAAACGCTGTTTTATTTTTTCAAAAATTTTGCATTTTCAATAGAAAATATATTTCTGTTTAACTTGGCTTGTATCAATGATTTGCGAGAATATAACAGAAAATATATTTGCATTATCTGAGGTTCGATGCAAAAAATATCAATTTGCGGTTATTCAGTTTTAAACTAATTTTTGCTAAAAACCTCTTGACAAAATTTAAAAATTTCATTATTATTTTTTATACAAAAATTGACGGGTTTTATCTGAACTATGTGGGATAGAAAGAATCTCTAAACTTCTCTTTTCCTTGCCTGTCTATTTTGTTTTATCTGAACTATGTGGGATAGAAAGCAGCTATTTCAGATGAGTCTAAACTAAAAGACTCTACAGTTTTATCTGAACTATGTGGGATAGAAAGAAAATAGTAAAAAGCCTACTAAAAACAGAAAAGTTTTATCTGAACTATGTGGGATAGAAAGATCTTCTTCTCCATACCGCTCTCAAAGAATATGGAATGTTTTATCTGAACTATGTGGGATAGAAAGTATAATTTTATATCCGGTTTTTTAGAAAAACAAGAGGTTTTATCTGAACTATGTGGGATAGAAAGCGAGTTGAATTTCACTCATGGATATAATATCAAGGTATGCAGTTTTATCTGAACTATGTGGGATAGAAAGCAAATTGTTTTGAGGATTCCTTTAATTCTTCTAAATAGTTTTATCTGAACTATGTGGGATAGAAAGTGTATCAAAGGAAAGCTTAAAATATCTTCCTACAGGTTTTATCTGAACTATGTGGGATAGAAAGTATATAAATAATGATTTAAATTTATGTTATTTTTGTTTTATCTGAACTATGTGGGATAGAAAAGGTTACAAGAGTAGTGATTGAAAAAAAGGTTTATGTAGAAAAAAATAAAGGGGAATGAAGAATTCAAAAAAATCCCCACCAAAAAGGCAGGGAGTTAGATAAGGTTTCTCAATGAATGAGGGATAGAAAGATTTATTGAATGAATACATATCTGTAAGGATAACTAGCTAACCTCTTTTTTTAATTTTTCCATTATATCCTTTAAAGATTTTGATATTTCCGGTAAAAATTCATATTTTTTATATATATCTTTTAGTTCTTCCGGTAAAGTTTTAAAATTGTTTAAAGATTTTTCTTTTATTTGATTTAAAGATGGATAATTTTTTTCTACCAATTCTCCATTTATGATAAACGGTTTTAAAAGAGGATTGGCTTCTTCTAATTTTTCATCAAATAAAGTTATTATATCTTTTTGAATAATGCCCTCTTTTATTATCCTATATACTTGTTTTTTTGCCGGTAGTGTTATTTTTTGGGGACTTAATTTTATTTTTGGTTTTTTTGCATACTCTACAAGTTTATAAGCACAATCAAGATATGGTAAATCGGAAGAAACAACAAGCTCCGTTCCAACTCCAAAACCATCTATCGGTGCATTATTATCTAAAAATTCTTTTATTTTATATTCATTCATACTGCCACTGACAAAAATTGTAGCATCTTTATAACCATTTTCATCAAGTATTTTTCTTGCTTCTTTTGAGAGGGTTATAATATCTCCACTATCCAACCTGATACCTTTAAAGGTTTTCAGATTTAGATATTTTGCTACTTCAACTGCATTTTTTACACCTTGAATTGTATCGTATGTATCTACTAAAAATATTGTATTCTCTTTATATTTGAAAGCAAAGTTTAAAAATGCTTCTTTTTCGCTATTGTGAGCCATTATGAAGGAGTGAGCCATTGTTCCAAAGATTGGAATGTTAAATTCTTTACCGGCTAAAACATTGGATGTTCCTGCAAAGCCACCGATAAAACTATTTCTTGCGGCTTTCATTCCTGCATCTGTTCCGTGAGCTCTTCTGAGACCAAACTCTACTAATAATTTATCTTTTGCAACAGAATAACATCTTAAAGCTTTTGTAGCTATAAGAATAGATATCTGCATTGTGTTTATTATAAATGTTTCTAAAATCTGTGCCTGAATTAATGGTGCTTCTACAACCACAACCGGTTCATAAGGGAAAAAGATTTCTCCTTCTTCCATTGCATAAAGATTTCCTGTAAATTTAAAATCTTTCAGATATTTTAGGAATTCATCGGAAAATTTACCGGTAGTTCTTAGATATTCTATTTCTTCTTTTTCAAATCTTATATTGGATATATAATATAAAACTTGCTCTAAACCAGCATTTAAAAAATAATTTCTGTTTTCAGTATCTCTAACGAAAAACTCAAAAACTGCTACATCATTTATACCTTTATCAAAATAAATTTGTGCCATTGTCAATTCATATAAATCTGTAAGCAAAGAGAAATTTTTCTGATTTACAAATCCAAAATTTAACATCTCTCTCTCAAAAATTTAGATAGATTATCAGATATTGTTGTGATATTACCGGCTCCAAGTGTTATTATTAAATCTCCATTTTTCATTATATTTTTTATAAGATTTTCTGCTTCTTTTATATCTTTTACAAATATAACTTCTTTTTTTCTCTCTTTTATCTTTTCTGCAAGAGCTTCTCCGGTAATTCCTTCTATTGGTTTTTCTCCGGCTGAATATATATCAGTAAGGATAAGAACATCAGGAATATCAAAAGATTTAGCAAATTCTTCAAATAATGAGGCTACTCTACTATATCTATGTGGCTGAAAAACTGCAATAATTCTTTTATCAGGATACATATCTTTGGCAGCAGATAAAGTGGCTTTTATTTCCGTAGGATGGTGAGCATAATCATCAACAACAATAATATTTTCATCTTTATATTTAATATCAAATCTTCTGTTTGCATTTTTGAAGTTCTCAAGGGCTTCTTTTATTACACAAAACGGAACACCAAGTTCAAGGGATATTGATATGGCAGCAAGAGCATTGTAAATATTATGTTTTCCCGGTATTGATAAATGAATATCTCCGTATCCTTTTATATGAAATTTATATCTTCCATCTATAAGCTCTATATTTTCTGCTTTAATTTGAGCTTCATCTGAAAGTCCAAATTTTATAACTTTTTTTTCAATTCTTGGTAAAATTGACCTTACATTTTCATCATCAATATTGACAGCTACTGCTCCGTAAAAAGGCACTTTATTAGCAAACTGAATAAAAGCATTTTTTATATCTTCTAAATCTTTATAAAATCCGATATGTTCTAAATCTATATTGTTTATTGATACTATGGTAGGTGTTAATCTTAAAAAAGAGCCATCACTTTCATCTGATTCTGTCACTATAAACTCTCCTCTACCAAGCTTTGCATTACTGCCATAAGCTTCAAGTTTTCCTCCTATGACGACTGTAGGGTCAAATCCGGTTTTACCAAGGATTGTTCCTACCATTGATGTTGTTGTTGTCTTTCCGTGGCTTCCGGCTATTGCTATACCATACTTAAATCTCATAAGTTCAGCAAGCATCTCTCCTCTTGGAATAGTAGGAATACCAAGCTCTTTTGCTTTTTGAAGTTCCGGATTATCCGGTGTTACGGCAGAAGAATAAACAACAAGGTCTGTATCTACAACATTTTCAGGATTATGTCCTATAAATATTTTTGCTCCCATTTCTTTTAGTTTTAACACAGTTTCGGTTTCTTTTAAATCAGAACCGGATATTATAAACCCTTGATTTAATAAAACCTGTGCTATACCATTCATTCCTGAGCCACCAATACCAATAAAATGTATCTTTTTTACTTTTCCTCTAAACAATTTCCTCTCCTATTGTTTTAAAATATAAATGCTATAATATTATAGCAACTTATAAAATTTAGAGGTAAGCCAAATGTTTGATGAAAAAGATTTAATGAAAAATCCATTTCAAACAAATAAAAAATTTCAAGAAAATATGATGGATTTAATGAAGGAAGAGTCAGAATTTGAAAGAATAGTCAAACTCCTTACAATACCTGCTAAAAGTGGCATATATCTTTCAAAAATAGATATAAAAAGGATAGGTTATACAATAGGCGTTGATGTGCCTGTTAGGGAAAGAAGGGAAATGCTTAAAGATATATTTTATTACAGTAAGCAGATGAATGCTATGGAAACATTCCTTGATAATTTAAAAAAATTTGTAGAAGATAAAATATACCAATATAGAGAACTTTCAGAAAGTTTTCCTAAAACTGCAAATATTATTCAAGAATGGATAAATAAAGCTGAAAATTTAATAAGATTAATAGAAAGAATGAAAAATGAACTAAAAACCCTCGGAAATATATATTGATGCTTAGCTTCCAAGGATTTCTACAAAAAATTTTTAATAAGGAAAAGTTACCGGAATTTAAAATAAGATATATTCACGGGCTTTTATTTTATAATAGCTATTTTGATAGTGTATATAAAGCCCTTGGAAAAGATACTATCTGTTTTATTGTTGGTGGCTGGGTAAGGGATAGATTAATAAATAGAAAAATTACAAATAAAGTAGATATAGATTTTATAGTTACCACAGACCCTTTTGATATAGTAAAAAAGCTTAAAAGTTTAATCGGTGGAGATATTTTTCAATTTGAAAAAGAAAAAAAGGTGGCAACAATATTATTCAGTGAAGGAGATATAAAATATAGATTTGATTTTTCTTATCTTGAAATTCCGGATATAAAAGATTTTGAAGAAAGGGAAAAGATAATCGTAGAAAAATTATATGAAGATTTATTATCAAGAGATTTTACAATAAATGCTATGGCAGTTAATTTTGATGATACTGTATCTCTTGGTGTATCCCAAACATTATTATTTGACCCTTCAAATGGCTATGAAGATTTAAATAAAGAGTTAATAAAACCTGTTTCTATTGAAAATATAAAAAAAGACCCTGTTAGAATATTAAGAGCTTACAGATTAGCTCAGGAACTTAATTTTAATATTGATAAAGATTTTGAAAAATGGATTGAAAAAAATGCTTCTATCCTTCAAAACTCACCTCAAGAAAGGATAAGAGAAGAGATATTAAAAATTTTTGAAAATGATGGCACAGCAGAAACCCTTAAAAAACTGATTGAAAATAAAATAATAAAAAGTAGTTTAAAAGATAAAAATATTTTTGAAGATATGAAAGAATTAGAAAATCTACTCAAAAATTGTGAAAATTAAATGAAAAACAAAGATTGTTTAATAAACATAGAATATAAACAAAACTTTCTTACCGGATTTAATGAAAAACCATTGATAAAATTATCTTTATTTCTCCTATCTAATACAGATGAAATACAGATTCTAAAAAATTTAAATCTTGGAGAAAAAGCTGAAAAATTTTGCATCAATCTGATAAACGGATTTAAACAGCTTGAAAAGGTATATAAAGGAGAAAACGCAGTTAATTTTTTCTTTTATAGATATAAAGAATACAAAGATTATATTTTTCTACTTTTCTTGGTAAAATACAAAGATACAGATTTTATAAAAAAAATAGATGATTATTATGAAAATTTATACAAAAAAGAAATTATAGAAGAACCTCTTTTAACCGGAGAAGAAATTATAAAACTTTTAAATATAAAACCTTCACCTCTTGTAGGAAAAATAAAAAAAGAGCTTGAGGAAAAGCAGATTGAAGGTATTATAAAAACAAAAGAAGAAGCCATTAAATTTATTTTAAATAATTACTCCACCGGCAAGTAATATATCATTATCATAAACTGCAAGTATTTGACCTTTTGCGAATTTTGGCTGTTTTTCTTCAAAAAATACGGTTAATATACCATCTTTATATTCAAAATCTTTTACAGGAACCGGTTTTTGTTTATATCTTCCCTGAACAGATATTTTTTCCCACTTATCCGGCTCTACAAAGAGATTAAGACTTTTTGCAGAAACTCTATCTGTTAATAAATAATCTATCTCTCCTACAATAACCCTGTTGTTTATTTTATCTTTTTCTATAACATATAAAGGCTTTTTCCATGCTACTCCAAGACCTCTTCTTTGTCCTATGGTATAGTTTATAATGCCATTATGCTTTCCAAGAACTTTTCCGGAGATATGAACTATCTCTCCTTCCTCAAATTCTGAAAGCTGATTTTCGTACATATATTCTGCCGGAGTTTTTCCTGCTGTAAAACATATTTCAAAACTATCACTTTTTTGAGAAACAGGAAGTTTATATTTTTTTGCAATCTCCCTTATCTCTTCTTTTGTAAAATCTCCTATTGGAAACATAATATAATCTAAAATCTCTTTTTCCAGCAGAGCTAAAAAATAAGATTGGTCTTTTTGTGTATCTTTTCCTCTTTTTATAATTTTTCCATATTTTGGATTTTCTTCTATTTTTGCATAATGACCGGTTGCAAGATAATTAAAACCGAGATTTTTTATAAATTTAGCTAATCCACCGGTTTTTACTTCCCTATTGCATACACAGCAAGGATTTGGAGTTAATGCATTTTTATAATCTTCTATAAAAGGTTTTATAACTTTTTTATTGAAAAAATCTTCCCAGATAAAAACATAATGGGGAATACCAAGATAATTTGCTACATTTTTTGCATCTAAAATATCTTTATCACTACAACATACCTGTATATCTATATTACAGCTATCAACAGAAGAAAGTTTTAATGTTATTCCTACAACATCATATCCTTTTTCTTTAAGGAGAAGGGCAGTAACACTACTGTCCACTCCTCCACTCATTGCCACAGCTATTTTCATTTTACTTAATAAGCTCTCCCATTTTAAAGATTGGTAAATATAAAGCTATTAAGATTAATCCTACTATACCACCTATAACAACCATTAAAAGTGGCTCTATTAAAGATATTAGTGCATCTACTTCTCTATCTATCTCATCTTCATAAAAAGAAGCTATTGTATCAAGCATTTCATCTATTCTACCTGTGCTTTCACCTACACTAACCATAGCAATAAACATAAGCGGAAATAATTTTTTATCAAGGGATTTTGATATTTCTTTACCCTCTTCAATATCAGTTTTTGTTTTTTGAAGTGATTCTTCTATTATTACATTTCCGGTAACTTTTGCAGAGATTTCTATTGCCCTTGTTATCGGCACTCCACCAGTTATTAAAGTTGCTAATGTTCTTGCAAATTTTGCCAATGCTCCTTTATGAAAAATTTTACCAAGTAAAGGTAGTTTTAAGAACAACCTATGATAAAATCTTTTTCCTTGCTCTGTTTTATAAAAATATGAGTTTAGCAAGAAAAATAATATTATAAAACCAATAATATATAAAATACTATTTTTTAAAGCATTACTGATATTTATTAAAATCTGGGTTGGTGCAGGAAGCTCTCCACCAAAACTTTCATAGATTTGTGCAAATGTAGGTACAACAAATGTTAATAATCCGGTAACAATAATAGTAGCAATAACAACAACAGCTGTAGGATACCAAGAAGCACTTTTTATTTTTCTTTTAATTGCAGCTATTTTTTCATAATAAGTTGTAGCTCTTTGTAATACTATATCTAATTTCCCTGATTCTTCCGCTGCTGCAACAAGATTTATAAGAAATTCCGGAAATACCTTTTTATGTTTTTCCATTGCTTTTGCTAAAGATGTTCCTGCAAGTACATCATCTGTTACTTTTTTTAATGTTTCTGATAATGTTTTGTTAGGAAGTTGCTCCGATAATATTTCTAATGCCTGTGCTATACCTATACCTGCATTTATCATTGCACCAAGTTGTCTTGTAAAGATAGCCAAATCTGTTTCCTTTACTTTTCCTTTAAAAATAGGTAATGATATCTCTTTTTTCTCTTTTACTTTTTCCTTTTCTTTTTCCGCAAATATTTTTATATCTTGTAAACCGGAAGTTGCTAATTGTTCTTCTGCTACTATTATTGAATCTGCCTCAATTATTCCTTGTTTTTTTATACCGTATATATCCCTTGCTTCATATCTAAATCTCATTTTCACCGCTCCATTTATGTTATTTTAAGCATTCTTTTTAATTCGGCTACATCAGGTGAAATTCTTAATGCATCTTCTAATGTTATCAATCCTTGTTGGATAGCTTTGTATAATGATTGATTCATTGTTTGCATACCGGTTTCTGCCTGTCCTGTCTGCATAAGCCCATAAATTTGATGTATCTTATTTTCTCTTATTAAACTTCTAATAGCCGTATTTGGAATTAATACTTCATGGATTAAAATTCTTCCACCTCCTATTTTAGGTAATAATCTCTGTGAAATCACTCCTTGCAATACAAAACTAAGTTCTGTTCTTATTTGGTCTTGCTCTTCCATAGGAAAAACATTTATTATTCTGTTTATTGTTTGGACTGCAGTATTTGTATGTAATGTTCCAAAAACAAGGTGTCCTGTTTCTGCTGCAGTTAAAGCAGCTCTTATTGTTTCCAAATCCCTCATCTCACCAACAAGTATAACATCCGGATCTTCCCTTAAAGCATATTTTAATGCATTTGCAAAAGAATCTGTATCTGTTCCTACCTCTCTTTGGGCTACAACAGATTTCTTATGTTGATAAATATATTCAATAGGGTCTTCTATGGTTATAATATGGTGAGGAAAATTTGTATTTATATAATCAATCATAGATGCCAAGGTAGTAGTTTTACCGGAACCTGTTGGACCTGTTACAAGAACTAAACCCATACTGAGATGACACAAATCCTTTACTTTCGGTATCAATCCAAGTTCTTCCATTGGTTTAATTTCATAAGGAATTCTTCTGAGTGCTGCTGCTACAGTTCCTCTTTGATAAAATACATTAACCCTAAATCTTCCTATACCTTTAATACCAAAAGAAAAATCAAGTTCCTTCTTCTCTTCAAAAGTTCTCCTTTGTTTTTCATTCATAAATGAATAAATAAATTGTTGCACATCTCTTGGAGTAAAGGGTGGATATTGAGTAAGTGGTACTAATTTACCATCAACCCTTATTACAGGTGGTAATCCTGCTGTTAAATGAATATCAGATGCTTTTTTGTTTAATGCTTCCCTTGCTATTTCATCTATAGCTGGCATTTTAAACTCTTCCATCTTAACCCTCCTATTTCATTAATACTCTTTCTATTTCGGCAATATCTGTTATTCCTTTCTTAAATTTTATAAGTCCATCCTGATACAATGTTCTCATACCTTTTTTTATTGCTATTTCTTTTATTTGGTCAGATGTTGCTCCCTGATTTATTGCTTTTTTTATCTCATCATCAAGCCATAAAATTTCATGGACGGCAGTTCTTCCTTTGTATCCTGTATGATTGCATTTAGGACATCCTTGTGGATTATGCTTAAAAAATGTTCCGGTTTCTATATCTTCATCTGATAAACCAAATCCTTTTAAAGCATGTTTATCATAATCAATAGGCATTTTGCATTCATTACATAATTTTCTTATTAATCTTTGTGCTATTATTAGATTTACTGTTGTAGAAACCAAAAATTTATCTACTCCAATATCTATCAATCTGATAATAGATGATGGTGCATCATTTGTGTGTAATGTAGAAAAAACAAGGTGTCCGGTTAATGCTGCTTTTATAGCTATCTCTGCTGTTTCTCCATCTCTTATCTCCCCTACAAGAATAATATCAGGGTCTTGTCTTAAAAATGCTCTTAAAACGGTTGCAAATGTTAATCCTATCTGTTCCTTTACCTGAACCTGATTAATACCCGGTATAGAAACTTCTACCGGGTCTTCTGCCGTTGATATATTTACATCTTCTTTATTTCTTTCCATAAGAGCAGAATAAAGTGTGGTAGTTTTACCTGAACCTGTTGGTCCTGTTACAAGAACCATGCCCCACGGGCTATATATACCTTTTCTGACAATAACCAAATCGTCCTCTTCAAATCCAAGATTTTCCAATTTAACATTTAGATAACTTTCTGCATCTTGAAGTCTCATAACTATTTTTTCACCATAAACTGTAGGGACAGTAGACATACGAAGGTCAACTTTTTTTCCGGCAATAATTACCCTAATTCTTCCATCTTGGGGTAATCTTTTTTCCGATATATCAAGTTTTGCCATTATTTTATATCTTGCTACCAATGAATCCTTAATAGCAGTAGGAAGTTTTCTTACTGTTCTTAAAATTCCATCAATTCTATATCTTACTCTTAATTCTTTCTCAAAAGGCTCAATATGAATATCTGATGCTCCTTTATTATAAGCCTCTTCTATCAAGCCATAAGATAATTTAATTATAGGTGCTTCTTCTGCTTCTTTTGATATC
Organism: Venenivibrio stagnispumantis; assembly: GCF_900182795.1. Lineage (NCBI taxonomy): Bacteria > Pseudomonadati > Aquificota > Aquificia > Aquificales > Hydrogenothermaceae > Venenivibrio > Venenivibrio stagnispumantis. Next base: position 82,857 of record NZ_FXTX01000003.1, on the reverse strand, counting down.
TTAGATAAATCTACTTCTTCTATAATTTCTTCTTCTGCCACATTCTCACCAAATTCTAAATCCTCCAAAACCGATGCTGCCGGCATCATTGTAGAAACTTCTTTTAATAACTCTTCTATCTCAGATAAAGTTGCCACGTATATATTTAAACTTTTTATTCCTATAAACTTAAGATAATTTATAACTTCTTTATCTAATGGGTTTAGCATTACTATTGTTAATGAATTGTTTTCCGGATTATATGAGATAGGGACAAATTTTTCTTTATTTAGGGAACTAAAAGAAAGCTGTTCTAAAATCTCTTTTGGTATGTTTATCTGTAAATCTTTTGTAAATGGTTTAAAATTAAAATGTTTCACAAAAAAGTTCTTTATATCTTGCTCATTTGCAATACCTTCTTTAATCAAATAAACAAGAATATCTGTAAAATCATTTTCTAACTCTTTTATTTTTGAATTTCCCCTTACTTTTTCAACCGGAACTATTCCTAAATCTACCAATTTTCGAAGTATAAATAATTTTCTTTGTTGTTCCACAGATTAATCCTCTATTTATATTTTTGTAATATAATTATTATATAAAAATTTTTTGAGGGAAAAAGTTGTTGAAAAATATTAAAAGAGTATTGATTGCCAATAGAGGAGAAATTGCTGTAAGAGCTATTAGAGCACTGAAAGAGCTTGGAGTAGAATCTGTTGCTGTTTATTCAACTGCCGATAAAAATAGTATTCATAAAGATTTAGCAGATATTGCTATATGCATAGGAGATGCTCCATCTTCAAAAAGTTATTTGAATATTCCTGCAATATTATCAGCAATTGAGCTAACCGGAGCAGATGCTGTCTATCCTGGATATGGATTTTTAGCAGAAAATTATACATTTGCTTCTATTTGTGAAAAAAGTAATATAAAATTTGTAGGGCCTTCTTCATCTGCCCTTAAACTAACCGGAGATAAAGCTTTAGCAAGAAAAGCAGCAGAAGAAGCCGGTGTCCCTACAATTCCGGGAAGTCCTCCTGTGGAAACAATAGAAGAAGCTCTTGAAGTTGCATCAAAGATAGGATATCCGGTTTTGATAAAGGCTGCTGCCGGTGGTGGTGGCAGAGGTATGAGAGTAGCCCATAATCAGCAAGAGCTTGTAAAACTCCTTCCAATAGCTCAAAAAGAGGCAGAAGCTGCATTTTCAGATAAAAGGGTATATATAGAAAAATTCATATTAAATCCAAAACATATAGAAATACAGATACTTGCAGATAATTTTGGAAATGTAATATATTTGGGTGAAAGGGATTGTTCTATCCAGAGAAGACATCAAAAATTAGTTGAAGAAGCACCTTCTATTTTTATTGATGAAGAGATAAGAAAATCCATGGGAGAAGCTGCTGTTAGATTTGCAAAACATATAGGATTTACCGGTGCAGGCACTGTAGAATTTATTGTTGATAAGGATAAAAATTTTTATTTTATAGAGATGAACGGTAGAATACAGGTAGAACATCCTGTATCAGAATTGGTAACCGGTATAGATATTGTTTCTTGGCAATTTAAAATTGCAGATGGTCAAAAATTAAATATAAAACAAGAAGATATTAAATTAAACGGACATGCTATTGAATTTAGAATAAATGCAGAAGATTCTGAAAAATTTACACCAAATCCGGGAACCATAGAAAAGTTATACATTCCCGGTGGATATGGTGTAAGGATTGATACCCATATTTACCAAGGATACACAATCCCACCATATTATGACTCTCTCGTAGCAAAGTTGATAGTATGGGGAAAAAATAGAGAAGAAGCAATAAAAAGAGGAAAAAGAGCCCTTGAGGAGTTTATATTAGAAGGAATAAAAACAACTATTCCATTTCATCTTAAAATATTAAATGATAAAGAATTTTTAAAAGGAACATACACCACAACCCATGTTGATAGAAACTATCTTGGAATAAAAGAATGATAAAAGTATTAACAGTTGGAAATTTAGCAGAAAATTGCATAATTGTAATTGATGAATTAAGTAAAGAATGTGCTATTGTTGACCCGGGAGCAGAAGGAGAAAAAATATTAAAAGCAGTTGAAGGTTTAAATCCGGTAGCCATTATAAATACACACGGTCATATAGACCATACAGGGCAAGTAGGATATATTAAAAATAGATTAAACATTCCTTTTTATATGAATAGGAAAGATGAATTTTTATTAAATAATGAGTTGTTTACCGGTTTATCTTTTATTTTAAATGCCGTAGAATGCCCACCACCAGATTTTGATTTAAAAGAAGGTGATGAAATAAAAATCGGCAATATATTATTAAATGTTATAGAAACGCCGGGACACACTCCCGGAAGTGTTTGTTTTTTTAATAAAAAGAATAAGATTGTAATATCAGGAGATACACTTTTTAGAGATAGCATAGGAAGAACAGATTTGCCAGGTGGGAATAGCAAACAGATGGAACTTTCTTTACAAAAACTTATGAATTTGCCTGAAGATACGGTGGTATATCCGGGACACGGAGAAAAAACCACCATAGGAAGAGAAAAAAATACAATCCGTTTATAACAGGAAGGTTTAAGCTAAAATGGTTAGAATAGGAGTTCATGTATCATCATCAAAATCAATAGATTTAGTTTTTGACAGAGCTAAAAGTTTAGAAGCAACGACAGCCCAATTTTTTGTCCGCTCCCCAAGAGCTTGGAAATGGACAGAAAGGTCAGCTCAGGAAAAAGAAGCATTCAGAAAGAAAAAATATATGCCGGTAGTAGTTCATGCTTCTTATTTATTCAATCTTGCATCAGATGATGAAGAATTAAGAAAAAAATCTATACAGGGAGTTATTGAAGAATTAGAGCTTTGTGAAGAGCTTGGTATAGAGTACTATGTTATTCATGCCGGCAAAACAAAAGGAAGACCTGAAAAAGAAGGCATACAAATGGTAATAAAAGCTATGGAAGAAATATTTAGCAATGTTAAATTAAAAAATACAACATTTTTATATGAAACCCTTGCAGGACAGAAAGGAGAGCTTGGAAAAACTACGGAAGAAATATATCAGATGATGGAGCCATTTTTAAAAGAAAAAATAGGAGTTTGCCTTGATACCTGCCATTTGTTTGCAGCCGGCTACAAAATAGATGAAGATAAAGGCTTTTATAACTATAAAAAAGAGTTAGATAAGATAATAGGATTAGAATATGTAAAAGTGATACATACAAATGATTCAAAAGTGCCTTTTAACTCTCATAAAGATAGACATGAAAGCATAGGAAAAGGATTTATAAATATGAGATGCTTTAAGCTATTTTTACAAGATGATTATTTTTCAAAATGTTTATTTGTGCTTGAAACTCCAGATGAAAGTCTGTATAAACAGGAAATAAAATTACTTAAAGATATTGCTGAAAAATCTGCGTCCGTAGCTCAACGTGGATAGAGCATTGGCTTCCGGAGCCAAAGGTTGCAGGTTCAAATCCTGCCGGACGCATATAAATAGCAGGAGAGGTTAATGATTAAAATTATTGAAGAAGAGCTTAGAAAATATTTAAATCCGGATGTAAAACTTATTTTAGAAGTTGGTAATTATATATTTGATGGTGGTGGAAAAAGAATTAGACCTTATCTTGTTTTAACATTTTCTAAATTATTTAAAGGAGAAAATGAAAAAAGAGATTTTCCACTTGCTGTTGCAATGGAATATCTACATACAGCTTCCCTTTTACATGATGATGTTGTAGATATGGCAGACACAAGAAGAGGAAAACCATCTGCAAATAAAGTATTCGGAAATGATGTTGTTGTACTTGTAGGTGATTATATGTATGCAGATGCTTTATATCTATTTTCAATTTACGGTGATATTGATATGATAAGAAATGTATCAGATGCTGTTAAAAAAATGGCAGAAGGTCAGCTCTTAGAACTTAAAAAAATTGGAGATTTAGATATAACAGAAGAAGAATATTTTAAGATATTAACTGGAAAAACGGCAGCACTTTTTGCAAGCTGTTGCTATGTAGGAGCAAAACTGGGAGAAGCAGAAGAAAAACAGCTTTTGTCGGCTTACAATTACGGACTTTATCTTGGTCTTGCTTTTCAGATAGTAGATGATATTTTAGATTATACAGCAGATAAAAACAAAGTAGGCAAACCTGTTTGTAATGATATAAAAGAAGGGAAAATCACTTATCCTTTGCTTTCTATTATGGATAAATTGACAGAAGAAGAATTTAATTTAATTAAAAAAGTTGTAAGAAGTATAAATGGTGTAAATGAAGAGGATATTTTAAAAATAAAAGAGATTGTTATAAAATATGGAGGAATAGAAAAATCAATAAATAAAGCAAAAGAATTAATAAATAAAGCCTTAAAAGAGCTTGAAAATTTTCCGGAAAATGATTATCTTAAAGAACTAAAAAATCTTGCAAAATTTGTAGTAGAAAGAGAATTTTAAAAAGGAGATACGGCAAATGGTAAGAACATTGCTTAAATCTAAAATACATAGAATAAAAATAACCGGTGCAGATTTACATTATGAAGGAAGCTTAACCCTTGATGAAGCTATAATGGAAGCTGCAAATCTTGTCCCTTTTGAAAAAATAGAAATATACAATGTAAATAATGGAAATAGATTTTCAACTTATGTTATTCCCGGTGTAAGATACGGTGGAGAATGCATATTAAATGGTGCTGCTGCAAGACTTGGACATTATGGAGATATTATAATAATTGCTTCCTATGCTCAAGTTTCAGATAAAGAGTTATCTAATTTTCATATAGATTTAGTCTATATAGACGAAAAAGACAATACAATAAAAGAACACAAAAAAGTAAAAGCTATATCAAATGTTGAAGTTTAGTTAGTTTTCTTTCAATGCTCTAAAGTTTATACAGATTTTTCCGAAAGGAAAGTAGTAAAGAAGAGGCTAAGGTAAAATGAAAAAAAAATATATTTTTTTATACATATCTGCTCTTGTTTTAACATCTTGTAGTGTCGCCGTAAAAGATGTTCCAAAAAAGCAAACGAAGATAGAAAAAAAACCATCTTTGCCTGAAAAAGTTATAACTTATAAACCGGAAAGAAAAGAAATAATAGTAAAAAACAAACCAAACATAGAGCTTGAAGAAAAACAGATTTTACAGAAAGAAGCAAACTCTCTAAACATACCTATTCCTGAAGATGAAGATATCCAAAAATTCATTTATGAATATGCAGTTAATAAAAAGAAATTTACAGAAGTAGCATTAAGAAGAGCTAATTATTTCTTGCCTTTAGTAAAAGATATATTTTCAAAATATAATATACCTGAAGAACTTTCATATTTAGCAGTTGTAGAAAGTGGATATAATCCTTATGCTACTTCTATATCAGGTGCAGCCGGAATATGGCAATTTATACCATCTACTGCAAAAAGATACGGTCTTAGAATAGATGATTATGTAGATGAAAGAAGAGACCCTGTTAAAAGCACCATAGCAGCAGCTAAATATCTACAATATCTATATAACTATTTTGGAAGATGGGATTTAGCTATTGCTGCTTATAACTGCGGTGAAAAATGTATATCAACTAAATTATCCACAGAAAAATATAAATTTACTGACATAAAATATGATTTGCCTGACCAAACAAGAGAATATGTTCCAAGATTCTTTGCATTACTTTTAATTGCTCAAAATCCTGAAAAATATGGATTAGATATAGCCGGAAATAAATATGAAATAATAACAGAAATAGCAGATAGAGAAATAACCTTAGATGAAATAGCAAAAAAATACAAAATAGATTACGAAGTTTTAAAATTTTATAATGCCCATCTTAAAAAAGAGATAGCCTTAGATGGAGTAAATATTAATATACCAAAATTGATGCTGGCAGAATTTGACAAAAGATATATATACATTCCAAAATATAACAATACCCAGATAGTCAAAGAAAATAAAAACCAGCAAAAGCAACCTATACAGCTTGTAAGCTACTCAAAAGATTATAAACAGCATATAGTAAAGGAAGGAGAAACTTTATATAGAATATCTAAGATTTATAATGTAGATATTGAGGAATTAAAAAAAGTAAATAATCTAACGGATAATAATATCTCCGTCGGTATGGTTCTTAAAATACCTATCAATTCAGAACAAAAAATTTCAAATATTGTGTTTAAAGAAAACAAAAAATATATAACCCATATAGTAAAAGAAGGAGAAACCCTATACAGAATATCTAAAATGTATAATACAGATATTGAAGAAATAAAAAAATTAAATAACTTATCTGATAATACAATCTCTGTAGGCCAGGTGCTAAAAATACCGGAGAGTTAAATGATAAAAAGAAGAAAAACAAGAGCCGTATATGTTGGTAATGTAAAAATAGGTGATGATGCACCTATTGTTGTCCAATCAATGACAGACACAAAAACCCACGATATAGAAGCCACATTATCACAAATATATAGATTATCAAAAGCCGGTTGTGAAATAATAAGAGTAGCAGTTCCTACAGAAAAAGATGCAGAAGCTTTACCCGAAATAACAAAAAACTCACCTATTCCGGTAATTGCAGATATACATTTTAGTCCGAGAATAGCCTTTAAAGCCCTTGAAAGTGGAATATCCGGTATAAGATTAAACCCAGGAAATATTAATGATAAAGGAAAGATAAAAGAAATAATAGAAGAATGTAAAAAAAGAAATATAGCAATAAGAATTGGTGTTAATTCCGGTTCTTTAGAAGAAAGATTATTACAAAAATATGGGTATCCTTCGGCAGAGGCTCTTGCAGAAAGTGCTTTATATTGGTCTGAATTTTTTGAGTCCGTAGGATTTTATAATTTCAAAGTATCGATAAAAGGCTCTGATGTTTTACAAAATATAGAAGCAAATAAAATCTTTGCAGAAAAAACAGATATACCACTTCATATAGGTATAACAGAGGCAGGACCTGCCGGCAGAGGTTCTATAAAATCTGCGGTAGGAATAGGAATATTACTTTATCTTGGTATAGGAGATACAATCAGAGTATCTTTGACAGCTGACCCGGAAGAAGAAATAGAAACAGCTTATAATATTTTACAATCTCTTGGTCTTAGAAGAAAAGGTATAGAGATTATATCCTGTCCTACCTGTGGTAGAATAGAAGTAAATCTTCCGGACATAGTTTATAAAGTAGAACAAAGTTTAAAAGGAAAAGATTTGCCTATAAAAGTAGCGATTATGGGTTGCGTGGTAAATGCGATAGGAGAAGCAAAAGAAGCAGATATAGGACTTGCTTGTGGAAATAAATCAGCAATTTTATTTAAAAAAGGTGAGCCAATAAGAAGAGTTTTAGAAGAGGATATGGTAAAAGAGCTATTAAAAGAGATAGAAGAAATGGAGAAAAATGGAGAGTAATATAAATCCTTCTTATATTGCCGGTCTTTTTGAATCAACCGGAAATTTATCCATAAAAAAAGATAAAAGAACAAAAAGCTCTTATTATATTCATTTAGTATTAAAATCCAAAACAGAAAATAATCTAAAATCTATAAAAGAACAGTTTGGCGGAAAATTAATAAAAATTAATAACAGATATAATCTAATTTTATCCCATAGGAAAGCTTATAATCTTTTAAATTTTATAAAAGATTTTTTGATTGATAGAAAGGAAGAAGTTGAAATTGCCTTAAAATTATATCAAAATAGATTTAACAGAAAATATGAACCGGAAAGAAAAAAATTAATTTTAAAAGAATTCTTACAAAAAACTGTTGATAAACCGAAAATAGCAAAAGAGGAATAATATGGTAGAAAAAGATTTTAATATTAGAGGAATAGCTGTTGATGTTATCTCTTCCGAGTGGGAAGAAGAAGATACTATTACAAAAACACCGATTATTTTAAAAAAAAATATCTAAAAGAAAAGGTGGATTTACTTTATTTATGCAGGCACCAACACAAGAGCTTGAATGGTATTTTTCAAACGGATTAATAAATATTATTGTAGAAGGAAATATTATAAAAATAGAGCATGAAGATGGATTATATTGGGTAGAAATAGCATATAATAAAGAAGTTTTAGAATTTTTAGAAGAATTTATGAGGTAAATAAAATGGAAAAAGCATTGGAAAAAGCAAAAATTTTAATGGAAGCATTACCTTTTATAAGAACATTTAGAGGAAAAACATTTGTTATAAAATACGGCGGAAATGCTATGGAAAAAGCAGATTTAAAAGAAGCCTTTGCACAGGATATTATAATGCTTAAATATATAGGAATAAATCCTGTAATCGTCCACGGAGGAGGTCCCCAAATAGGGCAATATCTAAAAAAAATGGGTTTAGAATCAAAATTTGTAGGTGGATTGAGGGTTACCGATAAAGAAACAATGGATGTTGTTGAGATGGTTTTAGGTGGTCTTGTCAATAAAGCCATAGTTCAGATGATAAATAAATATTCCGGTGGACATATTAAAGCTGTAGGTATTACAGGTAAAGATGCAGAGCTTATAAAAGCAAAAAAGTTAGATGCAGATGAATATTTTAAAACAATGGGAGATTTTAGACCAACTGAACTTCTTGATTTAGGGCATGTTGGAGAAGTTGTTAAAGTAAATCCGGATATAATAAGACATCTTGATGAAGATAATTATATACCGGTTATTGCACCTATTGGATTTGATGATGAAGGAAATGCATATAATATAAATGCAGATTTTGTAGCATCTGCAATAGCCGGAGCTTTACAGGCAGAAAAAGTAATATTTTTAACCGATATAGAAGGATTAAAAGATGAAAATGGAAATACTATCTCATCTATAAATGTAGAAAAAATTAATCAGATGATAGAAAAAGGTATCATCAAAGGTGGGATGATACCGAAGGTAAAAGCTTGTATCCAAGCTCTTGAGCAAGGTGTAAAAAAAGCTCATATATTAGATGGAAGGGTTATCCATTGTGTTTTACTTGAAATATTCACCCAATCCGGTATAGGCACCGAAATAACCTTATAAAATAGAGTGAACAACTTTAACAACAATAATTCCACCTATAAATAGATATAAGAATACAATAAATGCTGCAAAGATAGGTTTCATACCTACACCTTTCATTTTATTTATATTAGTTTCTAATCCCATTGCAACCATTGCTACCGTAAGCAAAAATGTATCTATTGTGTTTAATATATTTACAACATCTTTTGGTATTATATTAAGAGAGTTTAATCCTACTACAGCTATAAATCCAAATACAAACCAAGGAATAGGAATTTCTCTTAAATTTACTCCATGGGTAGAATGTTTCATAGCAAAATAAAAACTTAAAACTAATAAAAGTGGTGCAAGCATCATAACCCTTGTAAGTTTTACAATAGTTGCAGTATTTCCTGCCATTTCAGATATAGTAAATGATGCTGCTACAACCTGAGCAACTTCATGAACTGTTGCTCCTGTAAATATTCCGTATCTAATATCATCAAAATCAAGAAGTAAACCGGCTTTATAAACAACAGGATATAAAAACATAGAAATTGTCCCAAAAATAGTGACTGTTGCTACAGCCATAGCCGCATGATGAAGTTCAGATTTAACAATAGGAGCAGTAGCAAGCACAGCAGATGCTCCACATATTGAACTACCGGAAGCAATTAGATAACTCATCTTATCATCAAGACCAAAAAATCTTTTAGAAACCCAAACACCAAGAATAAAAGTAGAAATAAGCATAAAACTATCTACAATTAAACCTTCTAAACCTACATCTATAACATTTTGAAATGTTAATCTAAATCCAAGAAGTATAATAGCCAATCTTAATATTCTCTTTAATGAAAAAGTAATCCCCGGTTTAAGTATATCCGGCATTTTAAAGATATTTCCGATAGCTACACCAATCAATATAGCAATAATCAAAGGACTAAAATTAACTGTATTTTTTATAATAGGCAGTCCTGATAAAAACATAGAAATCAATGCCAAAACAGATGTAAAAATAATACCTCCTAAATATTGCAAAGATTTTCCTCCTAAAAATTTATTTATACATTTTATTATTTTTTTAGATTTAAAAAATTTTAAAATTTAAATAGGTCTATTGAGAAAATTTATAAAAGAGGGAGCTTTTGCTCCCATTCCAAATCTGCCATTACAGTTTGCATATTTTATACTTATAAACCCGTTCTAAAACCTTTATTAATATTTAAATCCTTCTCTTATGATTTTTTTCATAACTATCTGAAAAAAGAGGTTTTTTGTATAATAATTTTTTTTCTCACACACAATTCGGGTTATAATTATATTTGAAAAGCTTTTAATTTCACTCTAACCATTAAAAATGCTTTAAAGGTGGTTTGCCGAGAGGATAAACATTAAAGCCTATTTCAAATAATTTTTTATGGTCAAGTATATTTCTACCATCAAATATAAATGCCGGTTTTCTCATTAGAGAATATATTTTTTCATAATCTAAATTTTTGAATAAATCCCATTCTGTTATAACAGCTATGGCATCTGCATCTTTTACGGCTTCATAAGGGTCTTCTGTATAATAAATTTCTCCTTCTACACCTTCTAAATCTTTTTTGGCATTTTCAAGGGCTTTTGGGTCTGTTATAGATAAAATTGCTCTTTCTTCAACTAATTTTTTAGCTATTGTGATAGCTGCACTTTCCCTTGTATCATTTGTATTGGCTTTAAATGCAAAACCAAATAATGCAATTTTTTTGCCGGAAAGCGTATTAAACATCTCTTCCAATATTCTTAAGACAAATCTATTTTTCTGATATTCATTTATCTCAACTATTTTTAGCCAATAATCTGCAACTTCATCAAGTCCGTAATATTTGCAGATATATGTTAAATTTAATATATCCTTTTTAAAACAAGAACCACCAAAACCTACACTTGGCTTTAAAAATTTATTACCTATTCTGCTATCTGTCCCTACTGCATAAGCAATTTCTTCTATATCGGCTCCTGTTATCTCACAGAGAGGTGTTAATGCATTTATTGATGATATTCTTTGGGCTAAAAATGCATTTGCAGCAAGTTTTGCAAGCTCACTACTCCATATATTTGATGTAATTATCTTTTCCCTTGGCACCCAATTTTCATAAATTTTGACTATTTCCTCCCTTGCTTTTATACCGGAAGGAGTTTCCCTTGAACCTATTAAAACCCTATCCGGATATAATAAATCATTTATAGCTGTCCCTTCTGCTAAAAATTCCGGATTTGAAATTACTTCAAATTTGTATTTATCGGAAGTAGATAATATTCTTTCTATTGCTTCTGCTGTTTTTACCGGCACTGTGCTTTTTTCTACAACGATTTTATCAGAATTTGCATATTTTAATATATCCCTTGCAGATTTTTCCCAATATTTTAAATCTGCTGCCATTCCGGCACCTACACCATATTCTTTTGTAGGTGTATTGACACTAACAAATATTATCTGAGCTTCCTTTATAGCAGACTCTACATCTGTTGAAAAAAATAGATTTTTTTCTCTTACTTGCTTCACTATCTCATCTAATCCCGGTTCATATACAGGTAAATTATCAGAGTTCCATCTATCTATTCTTTCTTTATTTATATCTACTACAATTACTTTATATTGAGGACATTTATAGGCAATAACTGCCATTGTAGGACCACCAACATATCCGGCACCTATACAGGCTATAACTTTTTCAAACTCCATAAAAGCATCTCCTTTTTATACAGGATTTATCTGTAATAAATCTTTTTTTCTTAGTTGCCCGCAAGCAGCGGATATATCCCTTCCCTTACTCCATCTTATAAATGTAGCTATATTATTATCCCATAAAACCTTTTCAAATGCCAATATTCTTTCTTCTTCCGGTCTTTCAAACTCAGAAAGAGGATAAGGGTTAAATGGTATAAGATTTACTTTAAATCTATTTCTATCTTTTTTGATTAATTTTACAAGATTTTTTGCATCTTCTATTGTATCATTTACTCCTTTTATAAGGACATATTCTAAGGTTATTCTCCAACCGGGTTTTAATGGTATCTCTCTTAATGTTTTTATTAATTCTTCTAATCTGTTTGTTTGGGATATTGGCATTAAAAACTCTCTTTTTGATTGGGTAGGAGCATTTAAGGATACAGCAAGCTTTACATGAGGAAATTCTTTATCTTCATACATCTTTTTTATTTGTGCTATTATCCCACTGGAAGAGATTGTTATTTTTCTATTTGATAAACCAACCATTCTTTTATCTGTAAATATCTGAACGGATTTTTTTGTATTTTCATAATTTGCAAGAGGCTCTCCCATTCCCATATACACAATATTAGATATTCTTTCTTCATTTCCTACGAATCTTTGAACCTGAATATACTGCTCAACTATCTCATTTGTTTCAAGATTTCTTATTAATCCATCTTTTGTTGTAAAGCAAAATTTACATCCTACTGCACAACCAACCTGCGTAGATACACATAATGTTTTATGGTCTTTTTCATTGATAAGCACGGTTTCTACGGTGTTTTTATCTTTTAGCTCCCATAAAAATTTTATACTACCATCTATTTTAGATTGTTCCCAATATAACAGCTTTAAAGAGTTTATTTCACAATTTTCTTTTAAAAAATTTCTCAAATTTTTACTTAAATCTGTCATTAAATCAAAAGAATCTACTTTTTTAATATAAAGCCATTTGGCTATCTGCACAGCTCTAAATTTTTCAAATCCATTATTTATAAGATAATTTTCCAATTGCTGAAAATTAAAATCTTTTAAATTTACCATATAGCTCAACCTTTTTTAAAAATTTTTTTCTTTAAAATTTATATTTAGTTTTTAGATTATCAATGATTTTTTCATATAATCCTTTTTCTGTATCAAGGAGATTTTTTATAGAAGCCACATCTTTATCTCCTCTACCGGATAGATTTATAATAACTATCTGATTTTTATCAAGTTTTTGGGCTATTTCTACTGCTTTTATAACTGCGTGGGAGCTTTCAAGTGCCGGAATTATCCCTTCTGTTTGGGATAATAGGAAAAATCCTTGCAGGGCTTCTTCATCTGTTGCAGTAGTATATTCTACCCTTTTAATATCATGTAGGAATGAATGTTCTGGACCAACTCCGGGATAATCCAAACCGGCAGAGATAGAATGGGTGCTTTCTATCTGTCCCCATTTATCCTGAATAAAATAACTTTTCATACCGTGTAATACTCCAATGCTACCACCATTTATACTTGCTGCATGCATACCGGTCTCAATTCCATATCCTCCTGCTTCTACACCGATAAGTTTAACATCTTCATCTTCTATAAATGGATAAAATATTCCTATTGCATTGCTACCACCACCTACACAGGCAACTATATAATCCGGAAGTTTTCCTTCTACTTCAATAATTTGCTGTTTTGTTTCCTGCCCTATAACAGATTGAAAATCTCTAACAATCATCGGAAATGGATGTGGTCCAAGGGCTGAACCGATTATATAATGGGTTGTTCTTACATTTGTCACCCAATCTCTCAAAGCTTCATTTACTGCATCTTTTAATGTCCTACTTCCAGATTTTACTATTCTTACATCTGCACCAAGTAATTTCATTCTAAATACATTTAGTGCCTGTCTTTCTGCATCTTCTTCTCCCATATATATGGTGCATTCAAGCCCAAATAATGCCGCAGCTGTAGCAGTTGAAACACCATGCTGTCCTGCACCTGTCTCTGCTATTACTCTCTTTTTACCAAGTTTTTTTGTAAGTAATACCTGTCCAAGTGTATTATTTATTTTATGAGCTCCTGTATGTAATAAATCTTCTCTTTTAAGATATATTTTTGCTCCACCGACAGCTTTTGTTAATCTATCTGCATAATATAATATTGTGGGTCTTCCTGCATACTCTCTCATATAATAAAGAAGCTCCCTTTGAAAATCTCCATCTTTTTTTATATTTTCATACTGTTTTTCAAGTTCTTCCAATGCAGGTATTAATGTTTCAGGTAAAAATTTACCACCATATATTCCAAAATATCCTTTGCTATCCGGATAATTATATTTCATTGTTTTTCTCCTTCTTTTATCAAATTTAATATATCTTTTGCAGATGGTATTTTTTCTTCTGCTTTATTTTCAGGAGATTGTGTTTGTTCCGGTGGTGGTTGTTGCTCAGGTTGTTCTGTTTGCTGTTGTTCAGGTTGTTGTTCTGATGGTTGCTGTGTAGGAGCAAATACCTTAGATAAATCTACCGGATTTCCTTCACAATCTACTGTAGGATATGTTCCTTCTACAAATGCCATATATTTTTTAGGGCAGTTATTAACAGATATAGTTCTTGTAATAGGGTCTATAGGAATATAAACAACACCATCCGGTTTAGAAAATTCTTTTACTCCACCATTTCTATTAGCATAAGCCATAATATCCATCCATAGAGGTAAAGCTGCTACGGCTCCTGCCATTCCTTTTCCTATGGGTTTTCTTCTATCATATCCTACCCATACAACTGTTGTTAAATCAGGGTCAAATCCTGCAAACCATGCATCTGCATAATCATTTGTTGTTCCTGTTTTTCCGGCTACAGGGAAAGGAAGAGAAGCAGCTCTTGTAGCAGTCCCTTCCGTCACTACAGCCCTAAGTAAATCTAACATTACTCCAGTTTCAGGTTTTGGAAGCACATCCATGCATTCTTCTTTATCTTCAAACACAACTTTTCCTTCAGGGTCTATAACTTTCTTTATAAAAAATGGTTTGCATCTTGTTCCCTCATTTCCAAATGTTGCAAACGCCGTTGCAAGCTCTATCGGAGAAACTTCTATAGAACCAAGGGCAAGAGAATAAAATTTAGGTAATCTTGAAGTTATACCAACCCTTTGAGCCACATCAAGAACAGGGTCAAAATCTATCTGGGATAGAAGATATACGGTAGCAGCATTTAAACTCTGGGCAAGGGCAGTTCTTAACAATACAGTTCCTCTATATTGCCCATCATAGTTAGAAGGTATCCATTCTTTATTTTGGCTATAATCCCAAAATGATATAGGTTCATCTTTTAATAAAGATATTTGGGTATATCCTTTTAATAACGCGGCCATATATATAATAGGTTTAAATGCAGAACCGGGTTGTCTCTTGCTTTGGAATACTCTATTAAATTGAGATTTATAAATAGAGTATCCACCAACAATTGCTTTTATTTTTCCGGTATGGGAATCTATTGAAACTACTGCACCTTCTAAAAATGGCACAAACTCAAAACTGTTCTCGTTTTTATATCTTACGAATATTGGCATTCCTACCTTTGCATTTTTTAAATTTCCGTTAAATATAACACTACCTTCCACATCTTTTATTTTAAATTTAATTACTTTTCCTTTTATCTCTGATATAATTGCTATATATATCTTATCCTGTATCATTATAGAATCTTGATTTTCATATCTTTCTTTTAACTGATTAATTTCATCTTCTGTAAGCTTAGGAAAGCCGACTTGAAGTTGTAGTTCTTCTAATTTTTTCTGTATTCTGTTTGTGGCATAGATTTGTAAATCTTTATCTAAGGTTGTGTATACTTTATAACCGCCTTTGTATAAAACATCATCTCCAAATTTATCTACAAGCCATTGTCTTACCATTTCTGTAGCATAATCATTATAACCATCAGATTTATAATTTTTAGCAAGTTTTATAGGTTTTTCTGCACATTCTTTATATTCTTCTTCTGTTATATAACCTTCCTCAAGCATATTTTGTAATACTATAAGTTGTCTTTTTTTTGCAGCTTCCGGATTTTTATATGGGTCATAATAAGAAGGTGCTTTTGGAAGTCCTGCAAGAACTGCCGCTTCACAAACATCAAGTTCCCATACATTTTTATTAAAATAAGTTTGTGCAGCAGATTGAACGCCATAACTTCCATGCCCTAAGTATATCTGATTTAGATACATTTCTAATATCTTATCTTTGCTATAATATCTATTTAGTTTTATTGCAAGCACAAACTCCTTAATTTTTCTGGATAAACTTCTTTCCGGTGTTAAAAATAGATTTTTTACAAGTTGTTGCGATATGGTGCTACCACCGGCTACAACTCTACCTGAGAATAGATTTTTTACAAAAGCTCTGGCTATTCCAAATATATCTACTCCCGGATTTGTATAAAAAGATTTATCCTCGGCTGCTATAAATGCTTTTTTAACTATATCTGGCACTTTACTAAGTGGAACATACTGCCTTTTTTGTATATATAGCTCGGCAAACAATTTTCCATTATCATCAAATATCTGGGTAGATTGCATTGGTTTCCAATGTTCAAGCTGCCGAACATCCGGTAAATCTCTAAGATTAAAAACAACAAAAGCAGTGAAAAAAGTAAAAAATATAGCAAAGAATATACCAAGATAAACTAAAATTTTTTTATTCAAATAAAAAATCTCCCTTTCTTAATAATTTCAAGTATTTAATATTATACCAAAGGTTAATCAAATAAAGCATTTACAAAATTCTTAGGGTCAAATGGTTGTAAATCTTCTATATCTTCCCCAACACCTATAAATTTAATAGGTATTTTTAATTCCTGACAAATTGGAATAATAGCACCGCCTTTTGCAGTCCCATCAAGTTTTGTAATTATAATGCCGGTTATATCTACTGCTTCTTTAAATGTTTTTGCCTGATTTATTGAGTTTTGACCTATTGTTCCATCAAGAACAAGTAAAGTTTCGCATGGTTGATTTGGTGAAAATTTCTGTATTGTTCTTTTTATCTTTTGTAGTTCTTTGATTAAATTTTCTTTTGTATGTAATCTTCCGGCTGTATCAACAATAACAATATCTTCCTGTCTACTTTTTGCACTATTAATTGCATCAAATACAACGGCAGAAGGATCTGCCCCTTGAGAATGTTTAACTAATCTCGCCCCTGCACGATTAGCCCATACCTCAAGCTGTTCTATAGCAGCTGCCCTAAATGTATCTGCTGCTGCCAAAACAATAGATTTTCCTTCTTTTTTTAATAAAGATGCTAATTTACCCACAGTTGTTGTTTTACCACTTCCATTTATGCCTAAAAATAGTATAACATCCGGTTTTTCTCCTTTAAGATTAAGCTCTCCTTTACAACCGGATAATATCTCTATTAATTTTTCTTTCAGTAATGATTTTAAATCTTCTCCTTCTGTTATACCCCTTTTTTTGCTTTCTTCCCTTAAAAATTTCATTATTTCTTGAGTAGCTTTGACTCCAACATCAGCTTTTAATAAAGCAGTTTCTATCTCTTCAAATAAAGCTTCATCTATCTTTCTTCTAAAAGAAATTTTCATTAATTGTGCTTTTGTTTTTTCAACACCTTTTTTTATCTTCTCATATAAAGATTTAAACATTCTTTTACCTCTAAATATTATGAAATTTTGTTATATTATAAGGATTTTAATCTATTAATGCAAGAAATATTAAATCTAAATCTTTGAATCAAATATAATATGATAAAATATCAAAATCGTTTATATAAATATATTCTATGAGGTGATTAACATGAGTAAAAAAATTAGTTGGATAGGTCTTGGTCATATGGGACTTCCTATGGCTATTAATTTAAAAAATGCCGGTTTTGAGATTAAAGTATGGAATAGAACTATTGAAAAAGCAAAAAATAGTGGATTGCCTTATACTGAAACATTGGAAGAACTGATAAAAGATAGAGAAATTATTATAACTATGCTTTATGATTCTAACTCTGTATTTGATATATACTCTAAGATAATTAAAAACAACATAAAAAATAAATTATTTATTGATATGACAACTGTTCATCCGGAAACTGCAAAAAACATTGCAAATATGATTATAAAAAATGAAGCTTATTTTTTAGAAGCACCTGTTATAGGTAGTGTGATACCGGCTCAAAAAGGAGTTTTAACAATACTTATAAGTGGTGATGAAAATATTTACAAAAACAATCTTGATATATTTTCAGCATTAGGGAAAGAAATCTTTTTTATTGGAGATTATGGTATGGCTTCAACTATGAAGCTTATAAATAATGCAGTGCTTGGTTCATTTTTTAATGTTTTATGTGAAGCATTTATATTTGCAAAGAAAGCCGGAATAGATGAAAAACTTGCATTAAAAGTTCTTGAAAATGGTGCAGGAAAATCTATGGTTTTAGATGCAAAAAAAGAAAAATTATTAAATAAAGATTATTCAACCCATTTTTCTACAGGTTTAATCCATAAAGATTTAACTTATGCTTTAGATGTTGCGAATAAACTTGGTGTTGTTTCACAATTTACTGCAATTTCAAGAGAATACTATAATAGTGCAAAATCAAATAATTTAACAGATATGGATTTCTCTGTAGTATTTGAAATATTTAAAAAACTTTCAAACATTTCATAAAGCATTTTTGGCTTTATTTATGATATATTATTTTTTTCAAAAAAAATGTTAAAAGGAGAGTAAGAATGAACGTAGTAGTAGAAAGCAAAGATTTAGTTAGAACATTAACAATTGAAGACCAAGGAGAAAAAGTTAAAGAAATAGTAGAAGAAATTATAAGAGAGCTAACTAAAAATGCAGAAATAAAAGGATTTAGAAAAGGACAGGCTCCAAAAAGCATAGTAAAAGCAAGATATAAAGATTTAATAAAAGAAGAAACTGCAAAACAATACATAGGAAAATATCTAAATGAGATTTTAGAAAAAGAAAATTTAAAACCTGTAACCCAAGAAATATCATTTGGAGAAATTGAGCTTGAAAATGATGAAAAATTAAAGTTTAAAGTGGAATTTGAAGTTGCACCGGAATTTGAATTAAAAGATTATGAAAATATAGAAGTAGAAACATTAAAAGTAGAAGTTACAGAAGAAGATATCCAAAAAGAAATAGATTCTATATTAGAAGAAAATATAACGTATGAAGTAGCAGACAAAGCAATAGAAATAGGTGATGAAGTTGAAATAGAATATCATATAGTAGCAGAAGATGGCTCTGAAGAAAAAGATATATTTGAAGCAGTAATTGGAGCCGGAATGCTCAGAAAAGAAATAGAAGATGCATTAATAGGAAAAAAAGCCGGAGATGAAGTAAAACTTGAAAATGTTCCATTATACAATCCAGAAGGAAAAGAAATAGGAAAAGCAACTGTAAATATTAAGATATTGGAAGTTAGACAAGAAGTAAAACCGGAGTTTAATGATGAGTTTGTAAAATCCATAGAACTTGGTGAAAATGTAGAAGAAGCAAGACAAAAAATTAAAGAAATTATAGAAAATGCATTACAAATAGCTAGAAAAAGAAATATAGAAGACCAAATATTAGGAAAATTAGCCCAAGATTATGATTTCCCTGTCCCTGTGTCTTTATTAGAAATAGAAGCAAATGCTCTTTTAAATAGATATGAATCCCAATTGAAAAATTATGGAATAAAACCAAACAGGGATATGATAGAAGCAGTTAAGCCAAATATGATAGCATCTGCAGAAAGAAATGTAAAAATTATGTTTATTTTAAATAAAATAGCAGAAAAAGAAGGATTATCAGTATCAGAAGAAGAACTTAATGCAAAAATAGAAGAATTGGCTAAATTATATGATGTATCTACTTCAGACATGAAAGCGTATTTACAGGAAAAAGGGATGATAGAAGGCATTAAATCAGATATCCTTAGACAAAAAGCCCTTGACAAAGTAATAGAAAAGGCAAATATTAAAGAATTATCTAAGGAAGAGTATGAAGCAAAATTAAAAGAAAAAGAAAACCAAGCAGAAGAGGTAAGTAATGGATAAGATTTTAAACCAATTAGTGCCTATAGTAATTGAACAAACACCAAGAGGTGAAAGAGCTTACGATATATATTCAAGATTACTGAAAGATAGAATTATACTACTTGGAACACCTATTGATGACCATGTGGCTAATCTAATTGTTGCACAGCTATTATTTTTAGAAGCAGAAGACCCTGAAAAAGATATATATATGTATATCAACTCTCCCGGTGGTGTAGTAACTGCCGGTTTTGCAATATACGACACAATGAATTATATAAAACCAGATGTAGTGACAATATGCCTAGGACAGGCAGCCTCTATGGGAGCATTTTTACTTTCAGCCGGTGCTAAAGGAAAAAGATATTCACTTCCAAACTCAAGAATAATGATTCACCAACCACTTGGTGGATTTCAAGGACAGGCTACCGATATAGAAATACATGCAAAAGAAATATTAAGATTAAAAAGAATGTTAAATGAATATCTTGCAAAACATACCGGACAACCAATAGAAAAAATAGAAGCAGATACAGAGAGAGATTATTTTATGTCTGCTTATGAAGCTATGGAGTATGGTTTAATAGATAAAGTTATAGAAAAAAGAGGTCAATAATAATATGGCAAAAGAAAGAGAATGCTCTTTTTGCGGAAAAAAAGAAAAAGAAGTTAATGTTCTAATAGAAGGACCTAATGGTGTATATATATGTGATGATTGTGTAGATGAATGTGCAACAATTATAAAAAATGAGCTTGAAGAAAGAAAATTTAAAAATATATCTAAGCTTCCAACACCAAAAGAGATAAAAAAGATACTTGATGAATATGTTGTAGGACAGGAAAGAGCAAAAAAGGTATTGTCAGTAGCTGTTTATAACCATTATAAAAGATTGTACTCAAAGGATAAGATAAAAAACTCAGATGTAGAGATAGAAAAAAGTAATATACTTTTAATAGGACCTACCGGTTCAGGAAAAACATTGCTTGCAAAAACCCTTGCAAAAATATTAAATGTTCCTTTTGCAATAGCAGATGCTACAAATATAACAGAAGCCGGTTATGTTGGAGAAGATGTAGAAAGTATTCTTACAAAATTATTACAAAATGCTGATTATGATGTAGAGCTTGCAGAAAGAGGTATTGTTTATATAGATGAGGTTGATAAAATAGCCAAAAAATCAGGAGAAAATCCTTCTATATCAAGAGATGTATCAGGAGAAGGAGTCCAGCAAGCATTACTTAAAATATTAGAAGGCACAATAGCAAATGTTCCACCTCAAGGTGGAAGAAAACATCCACATCAAGAATTTATACAGATAGATACCACAAATATATTATTTATACTTGGTGGAGCATTTGTAGGACTTGAAGATATTATAAGACAAAGACTTGGTAAAAAATCCATAGGATTTGGAGCTGATATAAAAAATAAAAAAGAAGAAAAAGATTTACTTTCTCAGGTTCAGGTTGAAGATTTAATAAAATTCGGATTAATACCTGAGTTTATAGGAAGAATTCCTGTTATAGCAACCCTTGAAGAGCTTGATGAAGACGCTCTTGTAAAAGTATTAACTGAACCTAAAAACGCATTGATAAAACAATATAAAAATCTTCTTGCAATGGATGGTATAGAGCTTGAATTTACAGAAGATGCAATTAGAGAGATAGCAAAAGAAGCAATCCAAAGAAAAACCGGAGCAAGAGGATTAAGGGCAATAATAGAAGATATAATGCTTGATGTTATGTATGAAGCACCACACCAAACAGGATTGAAGAAAGTAATCATAGATAAAGATGTTGTTTTAAAGAAAAAAGAGCCATTATACATAATAGAAAAAGCAAGCTAAAATGTCAGCCTTAAAAGTTGAATTTGTAAAAAGTGCTACAAACATAAAAGATTATCCAAAACCGGATAAACCTGAAATAGCCATAGTCGGAAGGTCTAATGTAGGAAAATCTTCCCTCTTAAATGCTATTTTTAAAAGAAGTATTGCAAAAGTAAGTGCAAAACCAGGAAAAACAAGATTAATAAATTTTTTCTCTTTTAATGATAAAATCTATTTTGTAGATTTACCGGGATATGGTTTTGCCTCTGTATCAAAAGCAGAAAAAGAAAAATGGCAAAAAATGATAGAAGAATATCTTTTAAATAGAGAAAATTTAAAATATGTAATAATGCTTGTAGATAGCAGGCATCCACCTACAAGTTTAGATAAATTAATGAAAGATTGGCTTGAAAGTTTTGGATTAAATTATATTGTAGTAGCAACAAAAGCAGATAAATTAAACCAATCAGAAAAAGCAAAAACAACAAAAATAATAAGAGAAGAGCTAAATCTTGATAAAGATAAACCTGTATTTTTAACATCTGCAAAAGAAGGAACCGGAATAAAAGAACTACTGAGCTATATATTTGAAAGTTTGGAGAAAGAAAATGATTAAAGAAAAATTTAAAAATAAGGCTTTAATTACATATTTTATGGGAGGATTTCCTTCCATAGAAGATAGCTTTCAAACAGCTATTACATTAATCCAAAATGGAGCAGATATATTAGAAGTTGGAATACCTTTTTCTGATCCGGTAGCAGATGGAGTAACAATTCAAGTTGCCCATGAAAAAGCCATAAAAGATGGAATTACACCAATAGATATATTCAATCTAACAAAAAGAATAAAAGAAAAATATCCGGAAATACCACTTATTGCTATGACCTATTACAACCTAATCTTCAAAATGGGAGAAGAGCAGTTTTGCAAGATAGCAAAAGAAAACGGAATAGATGGATTTATCATTCCCGATTTACCACCGGAAGAATCAGAAAGTTTTAAAAAGATAGCAAATAGCTTTGGTTTATCCCAGATATTCTTAGCAGCACCTACATCTAATGAAGAAAGAATAAAATTAATTTCCCAATTAACAGATGATTTTATATATTATGTATCTCTTACAGGGATAACCGGAGAAAGAGAAAATTTACCATGGGATGAACTTAAACAAAATGTAGAAAATATAAAAAAAATAACTGATAAACTGGTTGCAGTAGGTTTTGGAGTATCAAAAAAAGAACATTCAAAAATAATATCAACATTTGCAGATGGAGTCATTGTAGGAAGTGCAGTAGTAAAACTCCAAGCTCAAAAAGATTTTAAAGGAATTGCAGAGCTTGTAAAAAATCTAAAAGAAGGGCTTTTAGAAGCATGATAATGCTCGTTGATTACGGAATGGGTAATTTACGGAGTGTAGAAAAAGCTCTTCAAAAAGTAGGTCTTGAGGTTAATCGCTCATCTAATCCGGAAGATATAGATAAAGCAGATGCAATTGTTGTTCCCGGAGTTGGAGCATTTGCAGATGCAATACATAACCTTGAAAGATTTGGCTTAAAAGATAAAATTATACAGGCAATTAATCAAGGAAAACCTTATCTTGGAATATGCCTTGGACTTCAAATATTATTTGAGTATGGTTATGAGTTTGGAGAACATGAAGGACTTGGAATAATTAAAGGTAAAGTTATAAGATTTGATGAAAGACTAAATATAAAAATACCACACATGGGATGGAATCAAGTCTGGATAAAGAAAAAAGATAAAATGTTTAAAAATATAAAAGAAGGAGATTATTTTTATTTTGTCCATTCTTATTATGCAGTTCCGGATGAAGAAGATGTTATAGCTTCTTATACAGATTACGGAGTAGATTTTTGCTCTGCAATTGAAAAAGATAATATCTGGGCTGTCCAGTTTCACCCTGAAAAAAGCCAAACAACAGGTTTAAAATTTTTGCAAAATTTTGCAGATTTTGTAAAGAATGAAATTTAACGAATATCTAAAAAATAGCCTAAATCAAATAAAGGAAAAAAATTTATATAGAGAAAGATTTATCCTTGATAAAAATATTATAAATTTTTGCTCAAATGATTATCTTGGACTGAAAGATAATGAATATACAAAACAGAAATTGAAAGAGTTTATAAAAGATTTACCGGTTGGAAGTGGAGCATCTGCATTAGTAAGCGGTTATTATGAGATACAAAAAAAATTAGAACAAAATCTATCAAATCTGAAAGATACAGAAAGCTCAATAGTTGTAGGAACTGGATATATGGCAAATATTGGCTTAATATCAGCTATCACAACAGAAGAAGATATTATATTTAGTGATGAGTATAATCATGCTTCAATCATAGATGGAATAAGATTATCAAAAGCAAAAAAATTTATATATAAACATAAAGATATAGAAGACCTTGAAAATAAAATAAAAGAAAATAAAACGAAAGGAAATATTTTTATAATCACAGATGGCGTTTTTAGTATGGAAGGAGATATAGCTCCTTTAAAAGAGTTATATCAGATAGCAAAAATATATGATGCAGTTTTAATTATAGATGATGCCCATGCAACCGGTGTTATAGGAAATGGAAAAGGAAGTTTATTTGAGTTTAATATTAAACCTGATGAAAATATAATTCAGGTAGGCACATTATCAAAAGCCATAGGAAGTTTTGGAGCATTTATATCCGGCTCAAAATTATTAATAGATTTTCTTGTTAATAAAGCAAGACCTGTTATTTTTTCTACTGCATTATCTCCGGTTCAAAATTTTATATCTCTTATAAACTTAGGAATTATGCAAAAAGAAGAATTTAGAAGAAAAGAATTATTTGAAAAATCAAAATATTTTGCAAGTAGATTAAAAGAAATAGGGTTTAATATAGAGTTTCATAATACACCTATATTTTCAATAATTTTAAAAGATGAGAAAAAAGCATTAATATGGAGAGATTATTTACTTAAAAACAATATATTTATTCAGGCAATAAGACCCCCTACTGTGCCAATAGGTAGTTCAAGACTTAGAATAACTATATCTTATAGTCATAAATATGAAGATATAGACAAACTACTTGATATTTTAAGTTTTATGAAAGAAAATCTTTAAGATGTTTTTTCATAGCAAGATTTTTAAGTTTTTTCAAAGCCCTTTGTTCTAACTGTCTAACTCTTTCTCTTGATATTCCTATCTCATCACCTACTTCTGTTAATGTTTTCGGTTCTTCACCTGTAAGACCATATCTTAGCTCTATAATCTTTCTTTCTCTTTCATCTAATGCATTTAACAAACTTTCCAAATCTTTATGTAATGATTCTTCTATTAATTCTTTTTCAATATCTTCTGTGCCGGATTTTGATAGGACATCAAGAAGGGTCATCTCTTCCCCTTCTTCTCCTATAGGCATATCAAGGGAAACAGGCATTCTAACTACTGCCAATGCATTTTTTATTTTCCTTGGACTTACTTTTAACTCTTTTGCAAGCTCTTCTATTGTAGGCTCCCTTTCAAGCTGTTCTTTTAATCTATCATAGGTCTCTTTAACTTTACTTATAAATAAAGATTCTTTTATAGGTATTCTGACAGCTCCGGTTTGCTGAAAAATCGTTTGCATAATTGCCTGTCTTATCCACCATACCGCATAAGATATAAATTTTACATTTTTATCAGGGTCAAAACGTTTTGCTGCTTCTATAAGACCAAGATTTCCGGCTGCTATTAAATCAACAAGTGGAACACCCCAACCCATAAAATTTTTAGCTATATTTATAACAAAACGAAGATTTCCTTCAACTAATTTTTTTAAAGCTTCTTTATCTCCTTTTTTAGCTCTTATTGCAAGCTCTTTTTCCTCTTCCGGAGTAAGAAGAGGATGTTTAGCCATCTGTTGTATATATAGATTTAATGTGGTTTGTTCTTTATCTTGACCTTCCATTTTAAAAACCTCATAAATTTTATAATAATTATTATTAATAATTCATAACAATTGTATGATAAAAATCAAAAAATTACTCTTCTTCCTCTACTTTAATTCCAAGCTCTTTGAGCTGTTTTTCCTGAACATAATCAGGTGCTCCGGTAAGAGGACATATACCTTTTTGAGTTTTTGGAAATGCTATAACATCTCTTATGCTTTCTGAACCTGTCATTAGAGCAAGTATTCTGTCTAAACCAAAAGCAAGTCCGCCGTGTGGTGGTGCTCCATAGCTTAAAGCATCTATTAAAAATCCAAATTTTTCTTTTGCTTCTTCCGGCGAAATATTTAAAAGCTGAAATATTTTTTCCTGAACTTCCGGTATATGGATACGAATTGAACCACCCCCAATTTCTTCTCCATTTAAAACCATATCATAAGCTCTTGATTTAAAAGATAAAGCAAGATTTACATCAGATAATGCTTCATCTAACCTTTCTATATCTTCTTCTTTTGGGCTTGTAAATGGATGGTGTATAGCCACCAATCTTTTTTCTTCTTCATCCCATTCAAATAAAGGAAAATCCACAACCCATAAAAATTCCCATCTATTTTCCGGTATTAAATTCATTTTTTCTGCTATATGTTTTCTTAAAAATCCAAGAGTTTTATGGGTTATATCTTTTTTATCTGCAATAAATATAAGTAAATCTCCATTTTCAGCCTGCATTCTTTGTAGTAGTTTATTTTTCTGTTCTTCCGTAAAGAATTTTAAAATCGGTGAAGTTATCTGACCATTTTCAAGCTTTATCCAAGCCATTCCTTTTGCACCAAATTTTTTAGCATACTCTGTTAACTCATCTATCTCTTTTCTTGAAAAAACAGCTCCACCTTTTATATTAATACCTTTAACTAATCCACCGCTATTTGCAACATCACTAAATACTTTAAACTCAACTTCTTTTGCTATATCTGTAATATCTATAAGTTCTAAGCTATATCTTAAATCCGGTTTATCGGTGCCGTATTTGTTTATTGCTTCTTCATAACTCATTCTTCTAAAAGGTATTTTTATATCTATACCTAATACTTTTTTAAAGATATGTTGGATTAAACCTTCTGATAATGCCATTACATCTTCTTCATCAACAAAAGAAAGCTCTAAATCTATCTGGGTAAATTCCGGCTGTCTATCAGCTCTTAAATCTTCATCTCTAAAACATTTAACTATCTGAAAATATCTTTCTAAACCAGCAACCATCAAAATCTGCTTAAATAACTGAGGGGATTGAGGTAATGCATAAAATTTACCTTTTTCAAGTCTTGAAGGAACTAAGAAATCTCTTGCTCCTTCCGGTGTGCTTTTTGTTAACATTGGAGTTTCTACTTCTATAAATCCATTACCTACTAAGAACTCTCTTGTAGCCTGATAAACTTCATGTCTTAATATTATATTTCTTTGCATTTTATTTCTTCTTAAATCAAGGTATCTATATTTTAATCTTACTTCTTCACTAACTTTTATATCATCTTCTATTTGGAAAGGAAGAGGTTTTGATTTGTTTAGTATTACCAAATAATCGGCTTTTATCTCTATAGTTCCTGTTTTCATTTTTGGATTTTCAGTTCCTTCCGGTCTTCTAAAAACTCTACCTTTTACACCTATCACATATTCAGATTTTAGATGCTTAGCTTTTTCATAAGTATCAGATGTAGTAATTGCCGGGTCAAAAACAACTTGGACAATTCCTTCCCTATCTCTTAAATTTATAAATAAAACACCCCCATGGTCTCTAATAGTATCAACCCAACCAACAACTCTAAGCTCATCTCCTATATTAGTTTCATTTATTTCACCACAATATAAATCCCTTCTAAAATCTTTAAGAAGTTCAACCATCTATCTCTCCTTCATTTTAGTTTTTAGAATATTATTATATAGTTTTTAATTTTTATAAAACTTATTGGAAACTATAGCGAAAGATTATATAATATTATAGCAGGGAATTTATAAGAAAAAAAACAAAAAAATCAAAAATTAAATAGTGGCTTTGCCACTAATGGACAAACTTAAAGTTAAAGGAGTTATTGGAAGTATCCCGTGAGTTTGTAGTGGAGACACTGCAAATAATGGGTAGCAGGCAAAATCGGGTACTCTGCAAGATAGTAGAAGGATATAATTTTTTATAATCTTTTGACTATATTTGATTACCTTTTACTATCTATAAGGGTACCTCATGCTTTCCTATTGCAATAATAATAAAATCTGATGTTATCTCATTATTTTTTATATTCTGTTCAAATATAACCCCTAATAAAGGGGGCTTTTCTTTTATTTTTTCTTAAAATTCAATTTGTTTCAGCTTATGCAACACTGTATGTAACAATGCAACAAAAATGCAACATTTTTTATTTTAATCTTTTTATAAAAAATATTGAATTTTCAATAACTTGCAATATTTGGCATAATTTTTGCATATAAATTAATACAACTACTTTAAAAGGAGGTTTTAGCCATGGCAACATTATCAAAGCTAAAAGAATTAATGCAACTTCCGGGTGCAGTTGCAGCAGGAGAGTTTGCAGAAGATGGAAGACTTCTATCTTATTATGGAGACATGTCGGAGAAAGCAGCTGAAATAGCGGCTCTTATGTGTGCAGCAAACAAAGCAATGGGCAATATGCAAGCAAAAGGTTGGAGTGCTTACACCGGTAAAGATGGATTTTATCCTGTGCAAGGTTTTGCAGTAGCTGGAGGTAAATATGCAGCATGTATTATGGGCAATGTAGGGGTATTTGTTGAACTTTCTAAAGCAGATTTTGACAAAACCTTTGAAACACTTTCAAAATATATTTAATAAGGAGGTAAGAAAAATGGCTACATTAAAAGATTTAATGAAAATAAAAGGTGTATTCGCTGCCGGAGAATTTGATGAAAAAGGAAATCTTGTAGCTTTTGAAGGAGATATAACAGAAGAAGAAGCTGCAATGGCAGCTCAAATGTGTGCTGCAAATAATGCAATGGCAAAAATGCAAACAGATGGATATACTGCTTTTTCAGGTCAAGAATGGACACCACTTCTTGGATAGGCATTAACCGGACCAAAATATTCTGTATGTGTAGCAGGAAATAAAGGCGTATTTGTAAAAAATGATGAAGTATCTTTTAATGAAGTTTTTAAAGCATTACTCTCTTGATAAAGTTATATCAGAAAGGGGCTATTAGCCCCTTTTTTTATTTAAGATAATGGAGGAAAAAATAAATGGCTAAATTTTTAACAGAAGAATGGATTAATTTATATAAAGAAGAATGGAATAAAAATGAAAAACTTAAAAATGACTTAAAAAATTTTTCTGCTTCTATAAAATATTATATAGATGGAAATGAAAATGAGGCTGTATTTTTGAAAGTAGAAAATGGGGTTGCAACAGAAGCCGGAAAAGCCGATAATAATAGTAAGTATGATTTTGAAATGTGGGCTACATATAAAGATTGGCAGACTTTAGCAAAAGGAGAAATGGGACCAAAAGCAGCCATGCTAACAAAAAAGCTAAAATTTAAAGGTTCAATGATAACTGCAATGAAGTATATGGGTCCATTTGAAGAATCTTTAAGAATGATGGGAAAGATTCCTACAGAGTGGTAAAATGGATTTTTCAGTTTTAAATAACCTTTCTCAAGCAGTTATATTTATAGGATTAGATAAAAAAATTATATTTATGAATAGCTCTGCAAAAAAATTAATAAAAAAGAAAGAAGGAGAGAGTTGCGTAGGTTTATTTTCTATATGTGAAAACTGTCCTTTAGAAGATATAAAAAAGGATAAAAATAAAAGGGAAAATTTTGATATAAAATTAAATTGTTGTGATTTAACAGTTTGTCATACCATTACCCCTGTAATTGAAAATAATAAAGTTATAGGGATATTAGAAGAATTTAGAGATTATACTAAGGTATCTAACTATTTAAAGCAGATAAAAAAAGAGAAAGAGTTTAGCAGAAAAATATTAGATTCTATTGTAGATTCTATATTGGTTGTTGATGAAATTGGGAATATTATAGATTACAACCATAATGCTAAGCAGATACTGTGCAAAGAATTATCTGACATAAAAGGAATGAATATAGAATTTTTACTTAGTAAAAAAATTTATGAACTACCTGAAGAAAGAGAAGATATATATATAAATACTCCGGCTTTGGGAAATATAAAAGTTTCTCTTTTATCTACGCCTTTAAAAGAAGATAAAGGTAGGTTAATCTCTTTTTATGTGATTCCGGAATGTATGTTAAATCAAGAAGCAAAAGGAAGGCTTGTATCAAAAAATCCTAAGATGATATACATCTTAGAAACTGTAAAAACCATAGTTGATACAAATGCATCTGTGCTTTTAGAGGGAGAATCCGGTGTAGGAAAAAATGTTATTGCAAGATATATTCATTCTTTATCTTCAAGAAGAGATAAACCATTTATCAAAATAAATTGTGCAGCCATACCGGAAAATCTACTTGAAAGTGAATTATTTGGCTATGTAAAAGGTGCTTTTACAGGTGCAGTAAGAGATAAACCGGGCAAAGTAGAATTAGCAGATGGAGGCACATTATTTTTAGATGAAATCGGAGATATGCCACTTTATCTACAATCTAAACTACTTCATCTAATCCAAGAAAAAGAGTTTGAAAGACTGGGAGATACAAAAACAAGAAAAGTAAATATAAGAATAGTTGCTGCTACAAATAAAGATTTAAAAGAAGCAATAAAGAAAGGAGATTTTAGAGAAGATTTATATTATAGATTAAAAGTAATCTCACTTACCATACCACCTCTTAGAGAAAGAAAAGAAGATATTCCATTTTTAGTAAATTTTTTTATTGATAAATATTCCCAAATGTATAATAAAAGCATAAAAGGAATATCTCCTGAAGCTATAAAAGCTTTGCTTGATTACCATTATCCCGGAAATATAAGGGAACTGGAAAATATAATAGAAAGAGCTGTTATATTAGCCAAAAAAAGAGTCATTGATATAAATGATTTGCCGGAAGAGATATTTATAAAAGAACAATCAAATCAACAAAAAAGTGAGATAGAAAAAATAAAAGATGTTTTGAAACAAACAAATGGTAATAAAAGTTTAGCAGCAAAGATACTGGGAATAAACAGAGTAACCCTTTGGAGAAAAATAAAAGAATTTGGTATAGAAGAGCAGGCTTAAAAGCCTGCCTATTTTTATTTTTTCTCTTGCTTTGGAACAAGTGTAAATAACATATTTCTTCCTTCTTTAACCGGTGGTTTTTCTACCATGGCTATATCTGATAAATCTTCAATTATTTTATTTGCTAATTTTTCCCCAATTTCAGGATGAATATTTTCTCTGCCTCTAAACCATATCCATATTTTTACTTTATCACCTTCCTGTATAAACTCTCTAATATGTTTTATTTTTGTTTGGTAATCATGGTTTTCTATATTTACCCTAAACTTTATCTCTTTAACCACTTGAACTTTTTGCTTTTTCTTTGCTTCTTTTTCCTTTTTCTTTTGTTCAAATCTGTATTTTCCATAATCCATTATCTTACATACAGGTGGATTTGCATTAGGTGAAATTTCAACTAAATCTAACCCTTTCTCTTCTGCTTTTCTAAGAGCCTCTTCCAATGGAACTATACCTAAATTTTGGCCGTTTTCATCAATAAGTCTTACTTCTCTTGCTCTAATCTCCCTATTAATTCTTAACTCTGTAATGGCTAAAACCTTCTTACCTTCTAAGGCAAAAAACCTCAGAAGTGCCGGCTATTTTTATCGCGCCGTTTAAGGATAGCCATAACCGGCAGGCGCTATTTAGCTATCCTTAATTATATATTTTGTAAATAATAATTAAAAACATACAAAAAACTTGACATTTAAGAATAATTAATTATATTATATATTGTAAAAAATGAATATGCAAATGCCAATTGCAATGGCGATGATAATTATTCCTTGCATCAATATTTGCAAGGGCTTATTAAAGTAAGTAATTGTAAAAATTACTTAAGAATTACTTAAAATGCAAACCTGTTCTGCGTAGAAACATTATCTATGCCGACAGGGATTAGTAATTAGTGTAATGGTTTAAATGCAGGGATATATGAATTTTTGTTCATTTTTTGATATTTTTATATATTTCTGCATACCATAATAACATATATTCTATACTAATTTAATATTAAATCTATTATCCAAAATGGTATGTTTCTTATAATTATTATCTTCTGTCGGATAATCTTCTCTATAATGAACGCCTCTACTCTCTTTTCTATTTAATGCAGATATTATTATTGCCTGAGATAAATTTATTAAATCTTTTAAATATCTTCCATTTTCAAATCTATTTAAATGATCTCTAATTGATAATACTTCTTCTAATGCTTCTTTTAATGATTTTTCAGACCTTATTAATCCAACCTTTTTCCACATTATATCTTTCAATCTATCTAAAATCTTTTCTCTTTCAGGTTTTTCTATTTTATCACCTTTTATGATATTTTTTATCTTTATATCTTCTTTTATATGCCTATACATATTGTATTGATATATAGTATAAGCTACTTTATATCCGGATACAATACATTCAAGTAATGAATTGCTTGCTAATCTATTTGCTCCGTGGACACCTGTGCATGATGACTCTCCAATTGCAAATATGCCATCTATATCTGTTTTTCCGTTTATTGAGGCTTGGATACCTCCTATGGAATAATGGGCGGCAGGGCTAACCGGTATTTTTGTTTCATTTTCTAATCCAAACTCTTTTAAGATATTAAAAACATTTGGAAATCTTTCCTTAAAATCAATACCTTTTTTCAGTAAAGGAGATATATCTAAATATACTTTTTTCCCTTCCAGCTCTTTTTGAAAGATTGCTTTAGCTACTTCATCTCTTGGTTTTAACTCATCTATAAATCTTTTTCCTTCTTCATCTATCAAAATTGCTCCTTCCCCTCTTACTGCTTCCGATATAAGCCATGCAGGTTTTTCCGGAAGATTTATAGCTGTAGGATGAAATTGTATAAATTCCATATCTTTTAATATACATCCTGCCCTAAAAGCCGCTGATATGATGTCTCCGGATACTTTATATGCCGCAGTATTTCTTTTAAATAAACCACTATATCCACCGGTAGCTATTATTATTGATTTTGCTTTTATTAAAATCTTTTCATTACAATTAGTTATTATAACTCCTATAAATCTGTTATCTTCTGTTAGTATCTCTTCAAGATAGTAATTATCAAGTAAAGTTATTTCTCTTGTTTTTAATAAATTTATTAATGTTTTACCTATTTCGTAGCCTGTTTTATCTTTTACATGCAAAACTCTGTTTTTAGAATGGGCTCCTTCTTTTGTTAATTTTATATATCCATCTTTATCTTTATCAAAAGGAACTCCGATATTTATTAAATCTATTACCCTTTCTAAACCTTCTTCTACTAATATTCTTACATTTTCTTCTATGCATAAACCTTTACCGGCTTTTAATGTATCCTGAAAATGTAAATTGGTATTATCATCTTTACCAATTGCTGCAGCTATACCACCTTGTGCCCAAAAAGAGTTTGATTTTCCAACATTTTTTTTAGATATAACTATCGGTTTTATACCGAGATTAGTAAGTTGTAAAGCCGCAGATAATCCGGCTATACCGGCACCTACTATTATTGTGTCTGTCTTTAAGGTCTGTATATCTGTTGTATCAAAATTTAAAAAATATCTCATTTTTCCACAAGATATTGCTCAAATATATTTTTCAATACATTTGCCAATTTTTCAGGGTTATGTCTTACATAATCACCCTTATCTAATAAATCTTCTGCATAAACTGTTAGTCCCATCCTTGATAAATTTCCAGCATCTGCAACAACCGGTTCAGCATTTTCTTTAAGGTATTTTTTCAAAAGTTCATCAGGTGGGATTGTTGTATTTAAAATTATTGCATCTAAAATAGTTTTATTTTCATCACCGGTTAATATCTTATTTAAAACTTTTACATGGTCTGAAGCTGTAAAATCATCTGTTTCACCATATTGGGTCATAACATTGCATATATATATTTTATAAGCATATGAATTTAAAATAGCTTCTTTTATATCTTTTATTAATAAATTTGGCACAATGCTTGTATATAAACTGCCCGGACCAAGTATAATAAAATCTGCATTTAAAATTTTAGATATAGCTTTTTCAGGAGCATTAACATTATCAGGTTTGAGCCATATTTTTTTTATTTTTCCTTTTAAATTTTTTCCATACTCTGTTATCTGAACTTCTCCTTCTATTATATTTCCATCACTAAATTCTGCTACAAGATGAACTAATTTATCTGTAGAAGGAACAATTTCACCTTTTATTTTTAAGATTTTTGATGTTATCTCTACTGCTTCTAAAAAATCTCCTGTTATTTTTGTTAAAACCGTTAAAAAAAGATTTCCAAAACTATGCCCTTTTAAACCTTCTCCCTCTTCAAATCTATACTGCATAATTTTTGTAAGTATATCTTCATCTTCTGCCAATGCAGTTATACAGTTTCTCACATCTCCTGGAGCAGGTATATTAAGTTGCTCTCTTAATATTCCAGAGCTTCCTCCGTTATCAGAAACGGTAACAATTGCTGATAAATTTGTTATAATATCCGGAACAAGATGTTTTATCCCTCTAAGTAGTGATGATAATCCTGTTCCTCCTCCTATTGCTACTACATTCATAGCAAGCTCCTTTTGTTGAAAAATTTTAAAATCTTTTCTTTATCCGGATTTTGTATTATTCCTTTTTCGGTTATTATTGCTGTTATATTAGATGCAGGAACTATATCAAATGAATAATTTATAACTTTTGAATTTTCAGGTGCTACTTTACAACCACCGCAATATTTTACTTCATTTTCAGACCTTTGCTCTATCGGTATATCTTCACCTTTTAATGTATTTAAATCAAATGTTGAAGTAGGTGCTGCCACATAAAACGGTATATTATGATATTTTGCCAAAACTGATAATGTATAACTTCCTATTTTATTTGCCACATCTCCATTTAATGTTATTCTATCTGCTCCTATGATTATTACATCTATCATTTTTTTAGAAATTAAAAAACCGGCAGATGAATCTGTAATAATATAATGAGGTATTCCTTCATAATCAAGCTCCCAAGCAGTTAATCTTGAACCTTGCAGATAAGGTCTTGTTTCATCTACGAAAACTGTTATATCTTTTTCATTTTCAAATGCAGACCTTATAACTCCAAGGGCTGTTCCCCATCCACCTGTTGCCAATGCACCGGTATTGCAATGGGTTAATATATTTGCTTTTTTTGGAATTAATACCTCTCCATAACCACCGATTGATTTGTTTGCATGGTAATCTCCAATTTCTATCCTTTCTGCTTCTTTAAAAAGTTCGGCTATCAATGTTTCTTTATCTTTATCTTTTAATCTATTATATTTATCCATCATTCTGTTTAAAGCCCAAAATAGATTTACAGCAGTAGGTCTTGTATTTTTAAGTTTTTCATATACATATTCCGGTTTGTCAGGATATTGTTTAATCCCTATTGCAAAACCATAAGCTGCCACAATACCTATTAAAGGTGCTCCCCTCACTACCATATCCTTTATTGCTTTTTCCACATCTTCCAATGTTTTTAAATCAAGATATTCCAATTGGTGAGGTAATTTAAGCTGATTTATTACAGAGATATAATCTCCTTTTAGCTCAACGGCTCTTAAATCTTTTATCTTTCTCAAACCACTTCTCCTAATAAATCATATTTATCTACGGTATCTTTTATTTTTACTTTTACAAAATCTCCTACTTTTAGAGGCTCTGTTGTTTCTAAGTATATTATTCCATCTATTTCATAAGCAGATTTATAACTTCTTCCAATAGGCAATGTTTCCCATTCCTCAGAAAATCCATCTATCAAAACCTCTATCTCTTTTCCGATTAACTCTTTATTTTTTTCTTCTGTTATATCTTCTTGAATAGCTATTAGCTCATTTAATCTTCTTATTTTTTCTTTTTTAGGTATTTTATCTTTAAATTGGTTATAAGCCGGCGTTCCTTCTTCGTGGGAATAACTAAATACCCCAAGCCAATCAAATTTAGCGTCTTTTATAAAATTTTTCATATTTTCAAAATCTTTTTCTGTCTCTGTTGGAAATCCAACAATAACAGATGTTCTTATAGCCATATCCGGTAGATATTTATCTTTCCAGTTTAATATCTGCTCTATCTTTTTCTTTCTGTATCCTCTCATCATATCTTTTAATATATTATCTTCTGTATGTTGGATAGGCATCTCTATATATTTAACCACTTTTTCGCTTTCTGCCATATTTTTTATAAAATCTTCATTTACGGTAGTTGGATAAAGGTAGTACAACCTAATCCATTTTAAATCATTTATTTTTTCAAGCTCTTTTATTAAATCCCATAAAGCCTGTTTGCCATAAATATCATATCCATAATAAGATGTATCTTGTGAAACAATATTTAGCTCCTTTACTCCTAAATCAACAAGATATTTTGCTTCATCTACCAATTTTTGTATTGGAAAACTTCTATGTTTTCCTCTTATTAAAGGAATGGCACAGAAAGCACAGGTATGGTCGCAACCTTCTGATATTTTTAAATATGCAAGATGTTTTGGCGTTGTTAATACTCTTTTTTTCTCTTTCGTTTCAATCTGTAAAATATTTGGGATATTATTTTCTTCTTTTAAATCTATAAATAAATCAACTTCCGGAATCTGTTTTTTCAGTTCTTCTTTATATCTTTCTACTAAGCAACCGGTTACAACTATCTTTTTATCTGATTTTTCTTTTAAAGATATTGCTTCAAATATTGTATTTATTGATTCTTCTTTTGCCGGCTCTATAAAACCACAGGTATTAATAAGTATAATATCAGCTTCTTCCGGATTAGATACAAACTTTATTTTCTCTTTATCTACTGCTCCGAGTATATTTTCCGTATCAACCAAATTCTTAGGACAACCTAAACTTATAACTGCTAATTTTTTCAATAACTCACCACCATTTTTAATTTAATAATAATTCAATACCGTCATCTATCCATATCCATAATTTCGTATATCTGTCCCAATGTATCGTATCTATAATTTCTTCGTCTTCCTCTATTACACATATTTATATTTTATCATCTGTTGTGTTAAATTCTTTAATAATTTTTTTGATTTTTATCTTATTTAGAAGATTGATATAATTCAAACTTTGCTTTTATTGGCAAATCTAAATTCTTTAAGTTTTTAATCCCTTCTATCTCTATACCTACTATATTACCATCTTCGTCATAATCTAAAACTATACCTTCTAATATTTCCTCTGATTCAACACTTTGAACATCTTTTGTTTCTATATAAAGAGTATCTGTTTCCGGATAATATTTAAA
Source organism: Venenivibrio stagnispumantis (assembly GCF_900182795.1). NCBI lineage: Bacteria > Pseudomonadati > Aquificota > Aquificia > Aquificales > Hydrogenothermaceae > Venenivibrio > Venenivibrio stagnispumantis. The sequence continues at coordinate 45,937 of NZ_FXTX01000003.1, read as the reverse complement.
TTTCATTGCTTCCTCCTATGAAAACCTCTATCAAAAAATGCATTATGAACTGTCTCTCCATCTTCTAAAAAAACAACTCTTAAATATTTATCTTTTTCTTCAATAAATACCCAAACTTTTATTCTGCCATCCGGTTGTATTTCTTTAAAACTATATCACCATTTCTTGCTCTTTCTATCCATTCAGGTTGAATATAAGGCCTCTTTTTTATTACATTATCCAAAAAATAAAATGTAGCTTTACCAAAATCTAACACTTTAAATCTCTAAGCTGATAAAATTTTAACCATAATTATATCCCAAGGTTTATAAATAATAACAAATAATATACAAAAATTCAATGAGTTGATTAACCTTTAGTGTATCAAACATTAACGAATTTTTAAACAGCCTCATTTTTTATATTTCTGCACATCATAACTTTATGTTAAAATATTTCAAATTTTCAAAAAAGAGGTGAAAATGGATTACCATGTAAAGGATTTGTCCTTAGCAGAAAAAGGAAAGCTCAGAATAGAATGGGCTGAGCAGGATATGCCTGTTTTAAGACAGATAAGAGAAAGATTTGAAAAAGAAAAACCTTTGAAAGATTTAGTCATAGGAGCTTGTTTGCATGTTACTACCGAAACTGCTAATTTGATGATAACATTAAAAGCAGGTGGAGCTAATGTTTATCTAACAGCTTCTAATCCTTTATCTACCCAAGATGATGTTGCAGCTGCACTTGTAAAATATTTTGATATACCTGTTTTTGCAATTCACGGAGAAGACAGAGAAACTTATTATAAACATCTTAATATGGTATTGGATAAAAAGCCTAATATCACTATGGATGATGGAGCAGATTTAATATCTCTTTTACATAAAGAAAGACAGGATTTAATTGATAATGTTTATGGTGGAACAGAAGAAACAACAACAGGCGTTATTAGATTAAAAGCTATGGCAAAAGAAGGGGTTTTAAGATTTCCGGTAATAGCTGTAAATGATGCATATACAAAACATCTTTTTGATAACAGATATGGCACAGGACAATCAACAATAGATGGAATATTAAGGGCTACCAATAGATTAATTGCCGGTTCTAAATTTGTTGTAGCAGGATATGGATGGTGTGGAAAAGGTGTTGCTATGAGAGCAAGAGGAATGGGAGCAGATGTTATAATTACAGAAGTTGACCCACTTAAAGCTCTTGAAGCAGTTATGGATGGATATAGGGTTATGCCTATGGAAGAAGCAGCAAAAATAGGTGATTTTTTTGTAACAGTTACCGGAAATATAAATGTTATAGATAAACATCATTTAGAAGTTATGAAAGATGGGGCTATTGTTTCAAACTCAGGACATTTTGATGTAGAGATTAATTTATCTGCATTAAAAGAGATAGCTGTTGAAACAAGAGAAATAAGAGATAATGTTAAAGAATATAAATTAAAAGATGGTAGAAGGATTTATATACTCTCAGAAGGAAGATTGGTAAACCTTGCAGCAGCAGAAGGGCATCCGGCACAGGTTATGGATATGTCCTTTGCCAATCAAGCACTTTCAGCAGAATATGTTTATAAAAATGCCGGAAAATTAGAAAAAACCGTCTATAAAGTTCCTGATGAACTTGATTTTGAGGTAGCAAGATTAAAACTAAATGCAATGGGAATAAAAATAGATACATTAACGCAGGAGCAAAAAGAATACCTTTCAAGTTGGCAACACGGCACTTAAAAAATAAATTAAAAAAGGAGGAAACATTATGACAAGAGAAGAGGCAATCCAAAAATTATTAGAAACAGATAATGAATTTAAACATGCTTATGAAGAGCACAAAGAGCTTGAATGGAAAATATCCAAATTAGAGAAACATTTTCCACCTGACCCTGAACTTGAAGCAGAAGAAGAAAGATTAAAAAGAAGAAAATTATTTTTAAAAGATTTAATGGAATTAAAAATAAAAGAGTTCCTTTCTAAGAATCAGTAATTTTGAAATTAGTAAAATTTGCCTTAAAATATATAATGTGTGTAGTTTTAATAGGAGTTTATTATGAGAAGTGAAGAGATAAAAAAAGGAATAGAAAGAGCCCCACATAGAAGCTTGCTCAGAGCCTGCGGATTATCAGAGGAAGATTTTAATAAGCCATTTATAGGTGTTGCAAACTCTTATATAGATATAATTCCGGGTCATGTTCATCTGAGAGAGTTCGCACAGATTGTTAAGGAAGCAATAAGAGAAGCCGGTGGAGTTCCATTTGAATTTAATGTTATAGGTGTTGATGATGGTATTGCTATGGGACATTCCGGAATGTTTTATTCACTTCCAAGTAGGGAGCTAATTGCTGATTCGGTTGAAACAGTTGTTGAGGCACACAAGCTTGATGGTCTTGTTTGCATTCCAAACTGCGATAAAATAGTCCCCGGAATGTTAATGGCAGCTGCAAGATTAAATATTCCTACCATATTTGTAAGTGGCGGTCCTATGGCTGCCGGTCATACCAAAGAAGGAAAACCAATAGATTTAGCTACCGTTTTTGAAGCCGTCGGCTCAATAAAAAAAGGTTTAATAGATAATGAAACATTAAAAGATATAGAACAACATGCCTGTCCTACCTGTGGCTCCTGTTCCGGAATGTTTACTGCAAACTCAATGAACTGTTTGTCAGAAGCCCTTGGAGTAGCACTTCCCGGAAATGGCTCAATACTTGCAATAGACCCAAGAAGAAAAGAGCTTGCAAGACAGGCAGGAAAACAGATAATAGAACTTGTAAAAGCTAATCTTAGATTTAAAGATATAGTAAATCAAAAAGCTATAGAAAATGCTTTTACGGTAGATATTGCAATGGGTGGTTCATCTAATACAGTTTTACATTTACTTGCCATAGCCCATGAAGCCGGTATAGATTTTCCTGTAGAAAAAATAGATGAAATTTCTGCAAAAACTCCAACTTTATGCAAATTAGCTCCGGCATCTTCCTATCATATGGAAGATTTAGACAGAGCCGGTGGAATATATGCAATAATGAAAGAACTATCTAAAAAAGGATTAATCCATTTAGATAATCCTACTGTTTTATTAAAACCTGTAGGAGAAGCAATTAAAGACGCCGATATAAAAGATGCAAATGTAATAAGAACCTTAGATAATCCTTATAGCGAAACCGGAGGATTAGCTGTATTATTTGGAAATATAGCACCTTTTGGTGGAGTTGTAAAAGCAGCAGCAGTTGACCCTAAGATAATGGTGCATAAAGGAAAAGCAGTAGTTTTTGATAGTGAAGAAGAAGCAATAGAAGGAATAACAAACGGAAAAGTTAAGGAAGGAAATATTGTAGTTATTAGATATGAAGGTCCAAAAGGTGGTCCCGGTATGAGGGAAATGCTTGCCCCAACATCTACACTTATGGGTATGGGACTTGGTGATAAAGTTTCCCTTATTACAGATGGAAGATTTTCCGGAGCAACAAGGGGAGCATGCGTAGGACATATATCACCGGAAGCTGCAGCAGGCGGTCCAATAGGTATTATTCAAGATGGAGATGAAATATTAATAGATATTCCAAATAGAAAAATAGAACTTCTTATATCAGAAGAAGAATTTAACAGAAGAATGAAAGAGTTTAAACCGAAGAAAAAAGAGATAAAAAGCCCATGGCTTAGAAGATATTCAAAACTTGTAACATCTGCAAATAAAGGTGCAGTATTAAGCGACGAGTGTTTGTAAGATGATAACAATACAAAGTGCAGAATCAGTTTGCCAAGGTCATCCGGATAAAATAGCAGATATTATTGCTGATGCTATACTTGATGATTTAATTAGACAAGACCCTTACACAAGAGCATCTATAGAAGCAGTAATAACAACCGGTGTAATATATGTAGCAGGAGAAATATCAACAACTGCCTACTCAGATATTCCTACAATTGCCAGAAATACATTAATAGATATAGGATATACAAAATCAGAGTATGGATTTGATGGATATACTGCCGGAGTAATTACCTCAATAAGCGACCAAAGCCCAGAGCTTGCTCTTGGAATACCTTCCGGTGGAGCAGGAGATACAAGTATTATTGTAGGATATGCTACAAATGAAACCGAAAATTATATGCCCCTTGCCTGTAATATTGCAAACTCAATAACAGAAAAATTAGATAATCTAAGGAAAGATGATATAATTCCATTTTTAAGACCTGATGGAAAAGCCATTGTTGTAGTTGAGTATAAAGATGGAAAACCGGTAAGAGTTGATAGTATAACAATTCTTGCTCAGCATGAGCCTTATGTATCGGAAAAAGAGTTAAAAGAAGTTATAATGGAAGAAATTATCAAAAAGCTACAGTATCAAAATTATATAGATGAAAAAACAAAAATAATAATAAATCCAATAGGAAGATTTGTTATAGGCGGGCCTATGGCAGACACCGGATTAACAGGTAGAAAAACAATAGCAGATGCTTATGGAACAGCAGCTGCATCCGGTGGAAGCTCTTTCTCCGGCAAAGACCCTACAAAGATAGACAGGTCTGCATCATATATGGCAAGAATGATAGCAAAACATATTGTAGCATCCGGATTAGCAGATAGATGTAATGTAGAGATGCTTTATGTTATCGGGATGGATTATCCGGTTTCAATAAATGTAAATATATATCAAGAAAAAAATATAACAAAATATATAAAAGAGATATTTGATTTATCCGTAAATGGAATAATAGATTTTCTTGATTTGAGAAGACCAATTTATAAAAAAACATCTTCTTATGGACATTTTGGCAGAAATGATGATGATTTTAAATGGGAAGAATTAAATAAAGATATATTATCAAAATTATCTAAATAATTTACCAACAGCCAAATCATAAGTAGCAAAAGCAAAAATCTCACTTAAAGATGGATGGAAATATATAAATTCATGAATATCTTTTGCTGTATATCCTTCTTTTATAAATATGGCTACCTGGTGTATTAATTCAGATGCACCAATTCCAACAATATCTGCACCTATCACTTTTTTATTTTCTTTATTAAAATACAATCTTACATATCCTTCCGGTTCTGATTCATCTATTGCTTTTTCATTATAACTAAATGGATAATAACCACTTTCAACATCTATACCTTTTTCTTTTGCCTCTTCTTCATTTAGACCTATATGGGCTATCTCATAAGCAGTAAATATAGCCCAGGGTGTTAAAGAGTAATCCACCGATATTTTTTCTTCTTCGGTGATATTATGTAATGCAACTTTTGCTTCATAACTTGCTATATGGGCAAGCATAGGTGAGTTTACAACATCACCGATAGCATAGATATTTTCAAAATTTGTTCTTAAATAACTATCTGTTTTAATAAATCCTTTTTCATCTTTTTCTATTATATCCATTAATCCTGTATTTGGTTTTCTCCCAATGGTTAGTAATATTTTATCTACTACTATTTTTTCATCATTTGATAAAATAACTTCTACTTTTTGGTCTTTAATATTAAAATCTTTAATGGTAGTATTGAAATATGTTTTTATATTTGTAGTTTTAAATTTTCTAAGTAGATATTTGGAGATTTCAGGAGAAATTATTTTAGAAGGTAATAATCTATCCATCATCTCTACTATATAAACATTTACACCATAACTTGCCATTATATAAGATAATTCACATCCGGCTACTCCGGCACCTACAACAAGAACAGATTCAGGCAAAGAGGTTAATTTATCCATATAATCTTCGGTAGTTATTATATAATTACCATCAGGCACAAGATTGCCAACAGAAGCAGGATAAGAACCGGTTGCTATTATTATATATTTTCCTTCAATTATTTCTTTTCTACCATCATTCAATAAAACTTCAACCTTATTTTTATCTATAACTTTACCTATTCCTTTATAAACCGGAACTTTTTTTGACAAAAGTAATTGTTCTAAGCTTTTTCTTAAAAATGAGATTGCTTTCTCTTTATTCTCCCAAGCTTTTGTATAATCTAAATTATAATCATTTATTTTTATTCCATAATTTTCCGATTTTTTTATTTTTTCAATAAAATGGGCACCTACCCTAAAATATTTTGTAGGAATACAAGCTCTATTTAAACAATTTCCACCAAGTTTATCCTTTTCAACAATTGCTATATTTAATCCCTTTCTTAAAGCTGTCAGTGCAGCTTCATATCCTCCAGGCCCCATTCCTATTATTATTAAATCATACATATCTTCCCTCATTTAACTAAATTTTATAATCTTAAATATAGAAAATATTTAGCTTTTTTCAACTCAATTATTCATAAATAATTTTTGCACTCAAAAATATAAGTAATTCCGTATTTTGTTCTCTATTTAGTTCTTCTTTAAATAATGCTCCAAGAATTGGTATATTCATAAGACCGGGAACACCGCTTTTAGTATTTTCTTCTGTTTTTTCAAGTATTCCACCTATTACAATTGTATCTCCATCTTTTGCAACTACTTTACTTGTTACGGTTTTTGTTTGTATAGGTGGATTACCGGCTACCAAATTCTTAAAATCCGGTATATCTTGATTAATCTTTATATCCATAATAATATTTCCATCTGATGTAGTTCTTGGAGTAACATTTAATTTAAGCACAGCATTTTTAAAAGATACAGAAGCAGCACTTGCTCCTCCTCCAACAGAAGTTACGGTAGTATAAGGAACTTGATAACCTTGTGTAATTTCTGCTGTTTCTCCATCTATTGTAACTATTTTTGGTCTTGAAAGTATTTTTGTAACACCTATTCTTTGTAAAGCAGAAAGTCTTACATCTATAAAATTATTAAGTCCCCCATGTATAAATCCAAGAGAAAAACCACCAAGAGGTTGAGAACTTGATGCAGGAAAATCTACTGCATAAGCTCCACCGGCTCCATTTATTGTTGTCAACCCAGTTACTCCAGGTCTTGCTATAGGACTTGGTGAATTTGTACCTGCGATTACATTTGTGTTATCTGAAGCCTGTCCTCCCCATTGTATTCCTAAATCTTTTAGATTTTGAGAATCTATCTGTACTATTCTTGCTTCTATAGCTATTTGATAAGGTTTAGTAAGCAAAATTTCAGAATATTTATTTTTTATATTTTCTATAATTTTTGGCTCATCAGATATACATACCTTAGGAAGTGATGTAACTAATGTTTCCACACCGGTTGCTACCTGAGCAGCCTGAGTTTTTTGTCCTATTTGAGATTGTCCTACCTCTTGCTGTGGTTTAGATATTATTTTTCCTTGATAAATTATAACTCCATTTGGAGATAAATCATTTTCTTTTATATTCAGTATTAACTCACCCGGTTCTAATCCTCTAATATAAAAACATTTAGTAGTTATCTGTATTTGCTGGGATTTTGCTACTAAATTTGCCATTTGGGATAAATTTTTTTCTGTATCTAAGATGATTAATTTATTTTTCTCTTTATCATAGCTGTATTTCCCAATAGGTGATATATTTTCTGCAATTTTATTTTCTATCTTTTTAAAATCTTCATAAGATATATCAAACTCTTTCTTTATTATTTTCCCTTCTGACTGCTGTATTTTTGATATTTTATCTGCTTCCTTTTTAAGATAATCCAGATAAGCTGTCATAAAGTTTTTTATTCTATTTATGCTTTCTTTATCATCTTTTATATATATAGAATAACTGTTTCTATCTACATCTATCTGTGCATTAGAAGAGGCTTTGCTTTTTATATTTAACAATATCGTGTCAAAAATATCTTTTCCAAATGTAGATGTTATTTCTTGTGGAACATTAACAAAATATTCATCAGTGGCTTTGATTATATATAAATTATCCTGCTTTACCGCTATAAATCCATTCTGTAAAAGAACGGTATTTAATACTTTTTCTATTTCTAATGGCTTTTTTATACTTAAAGAAACTATTTTATCTTTCTGAGCTATTGCATCTTTGTCCCAAACTATATTTTGATTAGATACCATAGATAAAGCATCAACTACTGTGCTTATTTTAGCTCCTAAAAATTCTGCTGTAATCTTTTCTCCGGCATAGGAGCTAAAGCTCAGTGATAATGCTGTTATTGTTCCTAATTTTATTAACTTCATTTTTTCTCTCCTACCTTTTTTTCATCTCTTTATTTAATAATTGTTTCGGATTTTCTTTAACTTTTATTAATTTTGTTCCATCTGGTGATTCAAGAATTATATATTTTTCTCCTTTTTCGGTTTGAATATAACCAACAGTATTTTCTTTTGGCTCAAATATTGATTTTTCTATATTTTCTTTTGGGATATTATCGTTTGGAGGATTTATAACTGCCTTTTCCGGTGATGATTGCTGATTTTTAGATTGATTACTTTCGTTTTGATTTTGCACAGGTTGAGGTTGTTGCTGTTGTTCTTTATTTTGTCCTACAACCTCTTTTAATGGTGGAAGTTCTTCAGCTATCGCAAAAGATGATATTAAAATTAAAAGGAATATTTTTTTCATTGTTAAACCTCTCCTAAGTAGTATGTTGAAATTGATAAGTTAATTTTTAAAACCTGTCCTTCTTTTTTGATTTCCATATTTTCTATTGATATAAATCTTTCTTCTTTTGATAAGATGTTTATAAATTTAGATAAATTTGACATATCATCAGTAACAAAAGATGTATTGATTACTTGTTTTTTTAGTTTTATAGCATTTTGAGGTGGGTTTTTATTTTTATCGGTAGGGACAAAAAAATCTACTTTTTTAGTTTCTTGATTATAACTGATATATACATCTTCTTCTTTTTCTATTTTAAAATTGGATAAAGTTAGCTTTGCTTGCTTTGCATCTTTATAAATTATATCTAAAACTTCATTGGTTTCAGGTTTGGAAGGTATCTTTTTTTCAAGAACGGCCAATTTATTATTAAGTTCTTCTATCTCTTTTTTTATCTGCTGGAGCTGTTTTTGCAGTCTTATTTTATTTTCGGGTTTAATTGAATTTTCTAATGTTTCAATTTCTGAGCTTAAATTACCTACTTCCTCAGCCAATTTATTTTTTTCATCTAATTTTTCAGATAAAAATAATGTATAAATTAAGTATATCAATGCAAAAGAAAATCCAAAAATAACTAATAATTTTTGCCATTGGGGAAGGTTTTCCCATTGCTGTTTTAAATCATCCATAGATTATAATCCCCCTTTAAAACTTGAAATTTCAAAATTAAAGCTATAATATGGAAATCCGGCATTTGCTACTTTCATTTCTGTTTGAGAAAAAGATATGCTATCAAAATATCTATTCAAATTGCTATAATAAGTAGATATATAATCCGGAGAAAAAGCAAAACCGCTTAATGAACTTTTTTCAATTGATAAATTAGCAGAAGTTAGCCAAATTCCATCTGTATAAGAATAAACCACAGCATCAAGCAGTTTTGAAAAATCTTTTTTTTGATTAGATAAATTTTCTATTGTTGCGATTCTTAAATTAACCTCTTCTTTTAATTTTTTTTGTTCATTAATTTCTCTTAAAAGGTCATCAATATTCTTTTTAAAAGCATTAAGTTTTGTTTTCTTTTGTTCAAGCTCTTCTTTTTGAGTATTTAAATCTGAAATTTGTTTATTTATATAAAACAAATATGAGATTTCTCCTATTAAGAAAATTACAGGCACAAAATATATAATCTGACTTTTTAGTGATAATTGTGGTAATCCACCTAATTTGATTTTTGGAACACCTTTTATTTTTCTTTCTTTTTTTGGTTTTAAATTAATCTTTATCATCTGTCAAACCTCTATAAGCTAAACTTATTGGAATGTTATAAACGGTAATAGGTATATCTTTGTCTACTTTTATATTAAGTGACAATCTTGGGTCTAAATCTACTACTGTAAATCTCTGTCCGAATTTAAACTGCATATACTCTCTTATTTCTACATATTTTCCAACTAATCCGGAAACAAAGATAATTTTTGGTTCTGTTATTGTTAGAAAGAAATAATTTATCTCATTTATTAATCTTAAAACTTCCTCTTCTTTCTCATCAGGGGATAAATCTTTATAATGTTTAATATTAAAATCAAGAGGTTGTATAATTAAATTATTATTAGAAAATAAAAGATTAGATTCATTTTCATCTATATGTAAAACAGATAAATTTTTTTCTTGGGGATAATATTTATCTCTTTGCAGTAATGCTAAATTAAGTAGAGATATTGCTGCTGAATCTATTATTTTTAGGTTTAATCCAGCTTGTGAAGCTATATTTTCCAATCTTTCTAAATCATCTACTTTTGCAATAACAACAATAACATTAAGAAAATCACCTTCTTCGTTTAAAACATCATAATCATAAAAAGTTTTACCCTTTAAAGTTTTTATATCTTCTCTTATATTCCATTCTACCGCATCTTGAAGTTCTTTATCTGATACTTTCGGTAATTTTATGCTTTTGTATAAAGTTGCAGATATTGGTAAACTGAAAACAGCATCTTTTGCTTTTATATCTTTTAGCTCTAAATTTCTCTTTATAGATTGAGCTATATCATCTATATTTTTTATCTCAAAAGGTGCCGGTTCTAATATTAAATCTTCTCCATCTTCTCTTAAAACTGCTACTCTTATATAATCTGAATCTATCTCTACTCCCAATAACTCTTTCTTTTTTAAAGATAAATTTAAAGTAGGCAACTTAACTTTTATATCTTTTAAATTAAGCATAAATCTGCTCCTCTATTAGGTTTACATTATTTTTCGGATATTTTTTTTGAGACTTTAATTAAAAGAAAAACCGGCAAAGCCGGTTTAGAGAAGATTATTGAATCTTATCTGCCGGAATAGAAACTCTAACTACTCCTCTAAAATCTCCATCTTTATAACCGGTAGCTTTATCACTTGGATATAAAGATTTTATTTTAGCCGCAAGTTTTTCATCTATAACTTCTCCATGGCAGGTTAAACAAATAGGCTCTACTTTTAAAGGCTTATAGTATCTGTAAGTTAGAACTCCGTTTTCATTTACTACCTGTATATAATTCTTAGGAAATTTTCCTTCTTTTATAGATTTTTCAAAATATTCAAGGGCTTCTTTTTCGTATTTATCCGGTGCATTTGCCGGATTTCTATATTTAAATGTTGTTCTTTTCATCTGAACGCCTGTTTCTTTTTCTACTTGCTGTGTTAGTTCCATAGCTTTTTTATTACAAACTGTTAAAGCATTTTCTGCTCCACCTTCTGACATTGCTTTAATAAGCTCTCCCTTTAAGGTTTTAAGTAAAACCATAGCATTTTTTTCTCCGATTTCTTCTATCTTTGCTTTTTTTTCTTCCGGAATTTGTGTTTGTGTTGTGCTACAACCAATTACAAATGCAGATAATAGAGCAATATATTTCTTCATCTTTTTACCTCCTGATTTTATTCATAAAATAGATTTTCCTCTTTTGTTTTTTTTACAATAGAAAAAAGTTCATCATCTTCTACCTGTTGAAAATCTTCATAATATGCTCCTACTGCAAAAAACGGAGTATCTTCTATTAATGGACAGATAACCAAATCAAACTCTTCTTTTAATCTAAATAAACTATCATAAGGGCAAACTCCAACTGCAAGAATAACTTTATTAGCGCCTTTATTTTTAAGATATCTAGCAGCTACAATGGCTGTATAACCGGTTGCTATGCCATCATCAACTACTATAACGGTTTTGCCTTTTACATCAGGTTCTTTACCATTTAAATATTTATTAAATCTTTCTTTAACTTCATTGAATGCTTTTTCCTTAATTATTTCAAGCTCTTTATCCGATACATTCATATAATCTTTTAATCTTTCATTTATAACTGTTGTTTTATCTAATGCTATTGCTCCAAATGCCGCTTCCGGTTCATATAACGGTGCAAGCTTTTTTGTTATTACAAATGTAAATGGAATTTTTAATATTTTTGCAATTTCATAAGCAATAATTACTGCTCCCCTTGGTATAGCAACAATAACTGTATTTTCTTTATCTAAATTGAGCTTTGATAGCTCTTCTGCTAATATTTTAGCTGCTTCTTTTCTATCTTTATAAATCTTCAAGGTTTATTTTTCTCCTACCGGATTCATTTTTTAAACTTTCTTTCCATTTAGAGATAATATCTATATCATTTCCTTGTATTTTTTCTTCTGCTTTATCTATCTTTATAAGAAGTGGTAATTTTGTCATATTTCCTATAATTATTGCTTCTCCCGGATTTAATGCCGGTAAATATTCCATAAGTTCTGCTGATAATGCTTCAGATGCAGATTGGACATGTTTTTGGTCTTCCGGCTCTACCAATTTTAAAATTATCATATTATTCATCTGGGATAGGATTTCTTTATCAAGTCCTTTTGGTCTTTGGGTAACTATTGTAAGTCCAATACCGAATTTTCTTCCTTCTCTTGCTATCCTTGTCATATAGTATTTTGATTGGGTATCTCTTTTATCAGAAGCAAGAATATGTGCTTCTTCTACTACTACGATTACCGGATAAGGTAGTTTTGATTCTTCCTGTCTAACTGCTTTTTTTCTTTCTTCTAATGCTACTTTTAATATATTTGAAGCTACCGCATCTGCTACATTTTCATCTATTTCGGAAAAATCTATCACATTTATATATCCATGTTTTATTTTTTCTATAAGATGATTTTCTCCTATTTTTATAATATGTCCAAGTTCTGATTGGGTATCTTCTAATTTATTTATTACTTCATATAAAGAATCTTTTTTTAATCCTTTTATTTCCTCGCTTTCATCAAGACTTTCTAATATCAATTTAAATCTTTCTATAAAATCATCTGTATCTATATAGTTATACCAATCTTTACCTTTTTCATCTTGTAGTTGCTCAATTAATTTTTTAAAAGCTATTCTAAAATATCTTCTCTGGACATGGGCTTTTGAGCTTATACCAACAAGATTTGCAAATTCATCTATTTTTAACTTTGCCGGATTAATTATTGGTTTAATCTGATTTATAACTTCCTTTCCATCTCTTGTAAATCTTGTTTTAGAATACTCACCGTGAAAATCAAATACAATAACCGTCCCACCAAGATTTACTATATTTTTTAGCAAAACTCCAACCGTGTTTGATTTACCTGCTCCTGTAATTGCAAGAATTGCAAGATGTCTTAATGCAACCTGTGATATATCTATATAAACCGGAATATCATTTTTTTCTGACAATAATTTACCGATTTTTATATATCTTTCATTTTTTGCTCCGAATAATTTTTTTAGTATTTCAGGGTCTGCTTCATATATATCAGAACCGGGAAGCGGCGGTGTTCTTTGTATTTCAAGAAATATCTCATTTTGATTTTCTACAATTTTACCAAGTATCTGAATTTCTCCTTTTATATTTGTGTTATGGACAAATCTTTTTAATTTTTCTGCTTCTTCAAAACTTTTTCCATCTGAAATATAAAGATTTTCTCTTATAAGTTGTTGTATCATTCCAAGTAATTTATATTTTTCTCCATTTTCTTCATATTCAAGAATAACAAACTGCCCTATCCTGAGAGGTTCAGCAGATACAAAATTTACTTTATTTGGCTTTGTAGCTCCAACACATACACCAATTTTTTTTATCATTTTATTTTTCACCTTTCTGACATTCTTCACATATTCCAAATATTTCAAGTCTATGATAAATAGGTTTAAAATTATATTTTTTACATATCTTATTTTGCAGTTTTTCTATATTTTTATCTTCAAATTCTATAATTTTTCCGCATTTTATACATATAAGATGGTCGTGATGCCCTTTCCCTGCAATTTCATATATTGTTTTATTATCATATTTAATAACTTCTTCTACAAAACCAAGCTCTTTTAATAAACCTATTGTTCTATAAATTGTAGCCCTTGAAACATTTTTATTTTTTTTCTTCATTTTATAAACTATATCTTCTATCTCAAAATGGCCTTTTGTTTTTAATATAAAATCTAAAATCTGTTTTCTTTGCTTTGTTATTTTAAAACCTTTTGAGGATAAGCTTTCTTCTATCTGTTTAAGCTTCATTCTTACCCCTTATCCGGTCTTTTTAATGTAAAGATATTTTCCTTCGTAATTAAACAATAATCTGCAGAACCAAGTCTTCCAACTATTTTTAATTTTGATGTATCTACATATCCTTTTTCATTTATTAAATCATCTCTTATATGGTATCTTAAAATTTCTCCAATTATCAATCCCATATCTGCAATCTCTATTATAGCAAATTTTTTACATTCTATATTTATAGGAGACTCTGCTATTCTTGGGGATTTTACAATATCTGATTTGATGGGTGTCAAACCGGCTTCTTTAAATTCATCTATATGCTCATCAAAAGGTAATGCTGTTATATTCATTTTTTCAACCAAATCATAATCAACAATATTTATAACAAAATCTCCAACTTCTTCTATATTTTTCCATGTATCTTTTTTAGTAATATCATTTTTTTTACCAATTGAGATAGCAATAAGTGGAGGTGAGCTGGATATTCCCATATAAAAACTAAATGGTGCAATATTATAAATTCCCTCTTTACTTACTGTAGATACCCATGCAATAGGTCTTGGCACAATTGTGCTTATCATCAATTTATATATTTGTGATTCATCTAAATTTTTTATATCTAAAATCATATTATTTCTCCGCAGATTTCTTTATATAACTTTCTTCAATATATTCAACTATTTCATCTATATCATCCATTATTCTAAATAAATTTAAATCTTTTTCATCTATATATCCATCTTTTACAACTTTATCTTTTAACCAGTTATATAAACCTTCCCAATACTCTTTTCCATAAAGTATTACCGGAAATGGCTTTAATTTTTTTGTCTGAATAAGAACCAATGTTTCTGTTAATTCATCTAAGGTGCCATATCCTCCTGGAAATAAAATAAATGCTGAAGCATATTTTACAAGCATCATTTTTCTTGCAAAGAAATAATGAAAATTTAAAATAACATTTGCATATTTATTAGGTATTTGTTCGGTAGGAAGGGCTATATTTAAACCAATTGAGTTTCCTCCGGCTTCATAAGCACCTCTATTTCCGGCTTCCATTATACCGGGTCCACCACCGGTAACAATACTAAAACCTTTTTTAGCTAATTTAAAGGCAACTTCTCTTGCTGCTTGATAATATTGGTCATTCTCATCAACCCTTGCAGAACCAAAGATAGTTACAGATGGCTGATAATCAGGCATAATATCAAATCCATCTATAAAATCGCCAATTATTCTAAATAATCGCCAAGCTTCTTCTTTTTTTAGTTCATTTATCTGATAGTTATTTGCCATTTTTAAACCTCATTTTGAGCTTTTGTGCTTCTTGGATAAAGTATTTTTGCTATAAATATTGATAATTCATAAAATGCTACTAACGGTAAAGCAAGCATTAATTGGCTAAACATATCGGGGGTAGGTGTTAAAATTGCTGCAATTACAAATGCAGCAACAATAAAATAAGAACGATATTTTTTTAAAAGTTCAGGGGTTATAATTCCAATTCTTGCAAGTAAAGAAAGTATAACAGGAAGTTCAAAAGTAATACCAAATGCAAAAATCATTCTGGTTACAAAAGATATATAATCTTTTACAGAAAAAATTGCTTCTGCCCCAAGTTGTATATTACCAAAATTTATGAAAAAATTCAGGGCAACCGGTAGGACAAGATAAAAACAAAAAGCACATCCTACGATAAAAAATATAGTTGTAAATAAAACAAAAGGTAAAACAAGTTTCTTTTCATTTTCATACAAAGCAGGCTCTATAAATTTCCAGATTTGATAAAAAATTATAGGAGAAGTTATTATTACTCCGGCTAATGCAGATATTTTTAATGCTGTAAAAAATGGTTCTGTAGGAGATAAAAAATAAAGTTTCATATTTGGGTTTACTTTTTGTAATGGATATTTTAAAAATTCAAAAAGCTTACTTGCCTGAGTAAAAGATATTACTATACCTATAAATACTGCTATAATGATTTTTATTAATCTATCCCTTAATTCTGCTAAATGCTCTGTTATGGGGGCTTCAAATTCTTCAGGATTTTTGCTCATCTTTTACCTCTTTTTTAAAGGATATTACTTCCCTTTGTGGTTGTATATCTTCTTTTTTATTTTTTATATGGGCTTCAAACTCTTTTTCAAATGTATCTTTTTTTTCTGTTTTTGTTTCATCTAAGCTAATTTTTTCTTTTTCTATATCTTTTATAGAAGATAAATCTGAAACTACAGAAGATTTTACTTCATTAAGAGAAGATGTTAGCTCTCTGTAAAATTTACCAAGACTTCTTGCTACTTCCGGAAGTCTTTTTGGTCCTAAAACTATCAATGCAACAACCATTATAACAAGTAATTCTTGAAAACCTATTCCAAACATTTTACTTACCTCATATATTTTCTGCTATCTCTACGGCTTTTATCATAGCTTTTGCTTTATTTATTGTTTCTTCATACTCTTTTTCCGGAATTGAATCTGCTACGACACCTGCACCTGCCTGAACAAATATTTCTTCATCTCTTAAAACAGCTGTTCTAATGGCTATCGCAGTATCAAGATTGCCATCAAATGATATATAACCTACTGCTCCGGAATATACACCTCTTTTTTCAGGTTCAAGCTCTTCTATAATTTGCATTGCTCTTACCTTTGGGGCTCCACTTACAGTTCCAACAGGAAATACAGATTTTAAAACATCTATACCTGTTAATCCTTCTTTTAATATTCCTGAAACATCAGAAACAATATGCATAACATGAGAATAATATTCTATATACATAAATTTATCAACCTTTACAGAGCCTATATTTGCAACTTTTCCAACATCGTTTCTTGCTAAATCTACAAGCATAAGATGTTCTGCCCTTTCTTTTTCATCATTTATAAGTTCATCTGATAACTTTTTATCTTCTTCTTCTGTTTTTCCTCTTGGTCTTGTGCCGGCTATTGGCTTTGTGATGATTTTTTTATCTTTAACAGAAACAAGTATTTCCGGAGAAGAACCTATAATTTTTATATCCTTTAAATCAAGGTAAAATAAATAAGGAGATGGATTTATTACCCTGACTGCTCTGTAAATATCTATCGGATTTCCTTTAAATTTTTTACTAAATCTTTGAGATGGCACAACCTGAATAATATCACCTTCTCTAATATACTCTTTTGCCTTCAAAACTGCATTTAAAAACTGCTCTTTACTAAAATTAGATTTCCATTTTGTAATATCAACATCTTTTTTTTCTATGGATATTCTTTTAATCTGGATTTCTTTATTTAATTGATTTTCAATTTTTTCAATTCTTTCAATATTTTCTTTATATATTTGTTCTACATCTCGATTGTCAATAATAGCAGAAACGAAAATTTTTATTGTGTTATATACATTATCAAAAACGATAACTTCATCACTTAAAAAGAAAAAAATATCCGGAATTTGTAATATATCCGGTTTTATATCCGGAATAGGTTCATAAAAATATATCACATCATAACCAACATATCCTACAAAACCACCCCAAAATGGTGGTAAATTTTCCAACTTAGGAGCTTTATAACTATTTACAATCTCTTTTAATGTATTTAATGGGTCTTTTGTTTTATCATACCTAATTTTACCTTTATTATATATCTCTACAAAATCTTTTTTTGTTCTTATATAAACAGAAGAAGAAGAGCCTATAAATGAGTATCTTCCTACATTTTCGCCTTTTTCTACACTTTCAAAAAGAAAGTTAAATCTGCCTTCAGAAGATATTTTTAAAAATACAGATAAAGGAGTATCTATATCTAACACAATCTCTTTATAAATCGGAATAACATTGTAATCCTTACTTAATTCTTTAAACTGCTCTATACTTAAACTATACATTAATCCCTCTCAAAGCACAATGTTATTAAAATTTTATCATATAGAAGAAAAGAATGAGGGATTTAAAATATATTTATTTTCCTATGAGTTTCATTAAATCAAACAATCGTAGATTATAGCTATAAATAGATGTTAAATAATTAAGTTTTGCTGTTTCATAATTTGATTTTGATTGAAGAAGCTCTACAATGTTAGCTACACCTACTTTGTATCTTTCTGTTGATAATCTTAAAGCTTCTTCTGAAGCTTCAAGATTTGCTTTATTTGCATCTATCTGCTTTTGTAGAGCATTTAAATCTTGCAGGGCTTCTTTAATCTGGGCTTTTACGCTGTTTTTCTTGTCCTCAAGCTGGATATTGTATTTTGTTTTATCTATTTTTGCCTGCATTACTCTGCTATCTTTTTTAAATCCATCAAAAATTACCATATTGGCAGATATATTAAAATTATATCCTTTTTTCCAAGCTTCTTCATTTTGTGGAAATTTCATTATATTATTTGTCTGATAATTAGCCTGAAATGAAACTGTTGGATTGTTTGCTACCTCTTCTAATTTTATCTGGCTATCTTGGACTGCTATCTGTTCTTTTAAAACTTTTATATCCGGATTTTCTTCAAGTAGTTTATCAAAATCTTCATCTAAATTATAATCTATCTTTGATAACTCTCCTTCCGGCGGGGTTAAATCTTCTTTAAATAAAAATCTTTTTAACTCTATTATAGATTTTTCGTAATTTGCTTTAGCTAATTCAAGGTCTGATATTGCTGATTGGTATTGGGCTTTTGCTGTCATATAATCGTATTTTGCGACCTGTCCAACCTGATATTTATTTTCTACTAATTTCAGATTTTCCTGCCAATATTTTAGATTTTCTTCTTTTTGTTTTAAAACAGATTTTTTATATAAAGCATCATAATATAATCTTCTTGCCGTATCTATTACATTTATTTTTACATTTTCTTTTGTTGCATTTTGAAGTTTTAAAGATTTTTTTGCTATATTTAATGTTTCAAATATAGATTGGTCAAATATTGTTTGTGATAATGTTAATTTTGCATTATATTGATTTTTCGGTGTAAATCCGCTTATATAGTTTGGGTCCCATCTGGTATAACTTCCGGTTATTGATAATGATGGATATAAATTGCTTTTTGCTTCTTTTATCTGATATTCTATTTTTTTTATATCTTCTTCTGAAAGTTTTATATCGGTAGCCCTTTGGGTTGCAAGTTGGATAACTTCTTCATAAGTTGAAGCATAGCTTAAATTTATAATTAAAGCTGTTATAAATAATCTTTTCATTTTTTCTCTCCGATAATCTGAACTGTCATCAATGGTTTTACATTAAAAATATTTGTAGCCACTACTTTTGTATTTTGGTCTAAATCTCCGGTTACATAAATCTTGCCATAGGTTTGATTTAAAATATCTATCTTTGTTTTTTGAATTTTATTTTGGTTATCTACTATATACAGAAAATTATCTGTCCCTTCCATTATAGCCACTTCTTCCGGTAGTTCAAAACCTTTTACGGTATCTTTTATAAGATTTACTTTTGCATACATTCCTTCTTTTAGATTTCCATCTGGGTTAGGAAGCTGGGCTTTGATTGTTACAAGGCTATTTTGGTCTAAGGATGAAGAGATATAAACAACTTGTGCTTCTTTTTTACCAAATCCTTCTATATCCACTTCTATTTTTTGTCCCAATTTTATATTTTTAACCAGTTCTTGAGGAACGCTAAATTTTACCCTGATAGGATTTAATGTTAATATATAAAATATATCTTTTGATGGGTCAACATAATCTCCCACATTGGCTAATCTTTTATCTATAATTCCGGAAAATGGAGCTATTATATTTGTCTCTTTTAAGTTTCTTGATGCTTCTTTTAGATTGGCTTTTGCTGATAATAAATCATTTAATGCTGATTTCATATCTGCTTCTGCTTGGTCAAGCTCTTCTTTGCTGATTAGCTCTCTTTCGTATAGCTGTTTCCTTCTTTCATAATAATCTTTTTTGTTTTTATAAATTGCTTCAAGTTTTGATATATTTGCCTGAGATGATTCTACCTGATAGAGTTGAGGTTCAGGTTCTATTTTTGCAAGAAGTTGCCCTGCTTTTACAATAGAGCCTTCATCTACATATAATTTAACTATTCTTCCGGATACTTCCGGTTTTATATAAGCCGATTTTGGACTTTCTAAAATACCATTTGCTATATAAGGAATATTTATATAGGTTTCTTTTGGATAAACTATACTAACCTTTGGAGTAGGTTTTTCTTTTTTTGTTTCATCTTTTTTTTGACAAGATAGTATAAAGCTAAATAGTATCAAAAAAAGAGTTATCTTTTTCATTTCTCCACCTTCAAAATATATTGACTGATTTATCAGTCATGTGATATTATAGACTAAATTTATAAAAAATGTCAAGGAGCCAATATGTATAGCTTTTTTATCAGAAGACCGATAACAACATGGATGTTTATTTTGGCTTTTATAGTAACCGGTATTTATGCCCTAAAAAATATTCCGATAGATAGAAATCCGGATGTTGATTTTCCAATTGTTTCTATCTCTACAACTTATCAGGGTGCTTCTCCTTATGTTGTAGATACTAATATAACAAGAAAAATAGAAGATGAGCTTGCTACAATAAGTGGAATTGAAAGTATAGTTTCTCAAAGTTATACCGGTCAATCAAGAATTACTGTTATATTTGACCTTGATAAAGATATAGATATAGGAGCTCAGGAAGTTAGAGATGCAGTAAATAGGATTATAAAAAAACTTCCTGAAGGCACTGACCCTCCTGTTGTTAGAAAAGTAGATACATCACTTGCTCCAATTATGGCTATTTTATTACACGGAAATGTAGATTATTCAGAGCTTTCTTATTATGCAGATAAAATTGTAAAAAGAGAGATAGAAAGGGTTCAGGGAGTTGGAGAGGTTGATTTAGGTGGTTTTAGGGACAGGGTAATGTGGGTAAGGCTAAACCCTGAAAAACTTGCAGGGCACAATCTTGCTCCCCTTGATGTTGTCAATGCAATACAATCAAACCATCTTGAAACCCCTGCCGGTAGAATAGATTCAAAAAATAGAGAATATATATTAAGAATTTATTCAAAGGCTAAATCGGCAGATGAGATTAACAATATAATAATAAAAAACAATGTAAGAATAAAAGATATAGGAAATGCTGAATTTAGTTTTGATGAAGAAAGAAGTGCAGTCCGATTTAAAGCATTTGATGCAAAAGAAGCTGAACCGGCAGTAGCTATTATTGTATATAAACAATCAAAAAGTAATACGGTGGAAGTATCAAATAAAGTAAAACAAAAAATGGAAGAGCTAAATAAACAACTTCCACCGGGAATGAGACTTGATATTAATTATGATTCTTCAACATTTATAGAAAGAAGCGTCCATGATGCCCTTGAAGAGATAGTGATAGGTGGTTTGCTTACTGCTTTAACTGTTTTCTTATTCCTTGGAAGTTTTAGAATGACATTTATACCGGCTATGGCTATTCCTGTTTCTATCCTTGGAGCAATCACATTTTTATATCTATTTGGTTATTCTCTAAATACAATCACATTACTTGCTATGGCAGTAGCCGTTGGTCTTGTTATAGATGATGCTATAGTTGTTATGGAAAGCATTTATAGAAGAAATGAAGAAGGACTAAAAGGAATAGAAGCAGCAGAAAAAGGAACAAAAACGGTTATATTTGCATTACTTGCTTCTACTGCTTCTTTAATCGTTATATTTGTTCCGGTTTTATTTATAAAAAGTGTAATAGGTAAATTCTTTATCGGTTTTGCATTTACATTAATCGTTGCTATTGCAATATCTTATATAGTATCCCTTAGCTTTACACCTATGGCATCTGCAAGAATAATAAAAGTAGGAGAAAAAAATATATTCCAAAAACTTTATGATAAATTTGAAAATGGTTTTGATAAAGCTTTAAAATGGTCTTTAAATCACAAATTGATAGTTTTAGCAGTTGCATTTATTACGGTAATTGCAGGTTTTAAATTAGCAGGTAAAACAGGAAAAGAGTTTTTCCCTATTGTTGATGAAGGAAGATTTTTAATAAGATTTGAAACACCTACCGGCTCATCTTTTGAATTTACAAATAAAAAAGCAAAAGAGATGGAAAAAATAATTTCTTCAAATCCTTATATTTTAAGATATGGAGTAGCCCTCGGTGAAGGAATAGCCGGAAGACCGGAAGTTAATGGCGGAATATTTTTTATCACATTAAAAGATAGAAAAACAAGACCACACCAAAAAGTAATAATGGATATGCTAAGAAAAGATTTGAGAAAAGTTCCTGATGTAAGGGCAATAATAGATATTCCGTCGGCAGTAGGTCCAAGAGCCGGCCGTTCGGCAGATATTATGTATATAATAAAAGGCTCTGATATAAATGAACTTGCAAAAGTATCTTCCCATATAGAATCAGAGCTTCGCTCTAATCCTTCTTTTGTGGATGTAGATACAGATATTAGAATAAATAAGCCGGAAATAAGAATAACCATAGATAAAGATAAAGCATTAATGCTTGGAGTTTCTACAAAAGATATAGCCGATACTATAAATATAATTTTTGGAAAATATCAGGTCGGAACATTTGAAGAAGGCTCAGAAAGTTATGATTTTTATGTAAAAGCAAATACAGATTTTCTAAAAGAGTATAACAATTTAGACAGGATATATGTAAGGGCAGCAAACTCAAATCTTGTGCCGTTATCCAATCTTATAAAATTTGAACCGGCTCCCGGATTTAATGTTATAAACAGATATAACAGACAATACTCTGTCACCATTTATGCAAATATGGCATCCGGAAAACCAGTATCGGAAGGAATAATTCAGGTTGAAAATATTATCAAAAAATACCTACCGGCAGGTTATACTTATGAAATCGGCGGGCAAACAAAAGAGTTTAAAAGAACTTTTGCATACTTAGGAGCTGCTTTGATAGTGGCAATTGTTGCAGTATATATGATTTTAGCAGCATTATTTGAAAGCTTAATCCATCCTTTCACAGTTTTATTGATGCTTCCTTTTGCAATAGTAGGAACATTTGCACTTATACTTATAACCGGAACAACTTTAAATGTAACTTCTTATTTTGGAATAATATTATTAATCGGTCTTGTTACAAGGGATTCTGTTTTATTCATTGAAAGAATAATCCAGCTTAAAAAAGATGGTAAACAAACCTTAGATGCAATACTTCAAGCAAGAAAAGAAAGATTAAGACCAATTCTTATGACAACATTAACAATTATAGCATCTCTTATACCGGTAGCCCTTGGAATAACAGAAGGCTCAGAGATGAGACAACCTCTTGCAATAGCAGTAATAGGAGGTTTATTATCGGCATTACCTCTTAGCTTATTTGTTATACCTATTGTGTATATGTTATTTGATAAAGTTGAACTATTTTTAAAATCAGCCCTTAGGAGGTAAGAAAGATGGAAAATTTTGAGTTTCATAACCCTACCAAAATAATATTTGGTAAAAAGACAGAAGAAAAGATAGGAGAGATTTTAAAAAATGATGGAATAAAAAAGGTTTTATTTGTGTATGGAAAAGAATCCATCAAAAAAACCGGATTATTTGATAAAGTTATAAATTTATTAAATCAAAACGGCATAGAATACATCCTTCACGGCGGTGTAAAATCAAATCCGGTTTTATCCCACACAAGAGAAGGTATCCAGAAAGCAAAAGAAAATAATGTTGATGCAGTATTGGCAGTAGGTGGTGGCTCTGTTATTGATGAAGCAAAAGCAATAGCAGTAGGAGCAAAAACGGATAAAGATATATGGATATATTTTGAAAGAGGAGAAGAAATAAAATCAGCCCTGCCGGTATATGATATATTAACCCTTGCGGCTACCGGAACAGAGATGAATGGTTATGCCGTTATCACAAATGAAGAAACAAAAGAAAAATTATCAATCTCTTCTATTTATATATATCCAAAAGTTTCAATCTTAAATCCAGAGCTTACATATACCGTGCCAAAAGAGTATGTTGCATACTCAGCAGTAGATATAACAGCCCATAGTGTGGAATGGTATTTTACTTGCAAAGTATGTCCTAATATTCAAAATAGATTGGTAGAAAGCATTGTAAAAACCATAAAAGAAACCACAGATATAATACTCAAAGAACCTACCAATTATAATGCAAGAGCAGAATTTATGTGGGCTTCTACCCTTGCATTAAATGGAATAACAAGAACCGGTGTCGGTGGTGGATATTTTCCAAACCATATGATAGCCCATTCCATAGGAGCTTTATATGATTTACCACACGGAGCCTGTTTATCAATAGTAATACCTGCATGGACAAAATGGTATCTTGAAAATAATAAACCACAATTTAAGCGATTTGCAAAGGAAATATTTAATTTAGATGATTACACAAAATTGCCACAGGCTATAAAAGAATGGTTTAGCAGCATAGGAGCACCGGTTTCTTTATCAGAAGTAGGTATAAAAGATATAGATGCAATAGCAGACAATGTTATGATTACGGCTAAATTATGGAATCTTGATAAAATATATACAAAAGAAGTAATAAAAGAAATACTGAATTTAGCGAGGTAGATATTGAATACAAAGGAAAAATTATTGATTTCTGCAAAAAAGATATTTTCAGAAAAAGGATACCACGATACAAAAGTATCTGATATTGTAGAAGATGCCGGCGTTGCTCAGGGGACATTTTATATATATTTCAAAAGTAAAGAAGATATATTCAAAGAGTTAATATTTAGCATAAATGAAAAAATATTTAAAGAAATAGAAAATTGTTGCAACGCAGAAGAAGATGCTGAAAATATACTGAAAAATATTGTAAATAAAATAGCAAATTGTATATATGAAAACAAAGAGATAGCCTCTATATTTTTATTTCAGATGATATGCCTGAATGAAGATTTTAAAAAGATATACATACAAAAAATGTTAAAATTAAAGGATTATATTTTACAGATTGTAAAAAAAGGTATTAATCAGAAAAAATTTAGATATAATAATGAAGAAGTTATTGCTAATATAATTATAGGCAGTATAAGGCAAAACTTTTTAGAGCTTATTTTAACGGATAATAAAACCAAAGAAGAGTTTGGAAATTTATTGGAAGAATCTTTAAATATTGTTTTAAAAGGAATAAAATAGCAAGAGGTGAAAAATGAAAAAGATTTTTATATCATTAATGATTTTTGCAAATTTTAGCTTTGGAGAGAACCTAAACCAGTTAATAGAAAAAGCTATAAATAATAATCCACAGCTAAAAGCCTATAATCAGCAAGTAGAATCATCAAAATTTAATCTTGAAGCAGAAAAACAGCTATATTATCCTTCATTTTTTACAAATATATCAGAAATCTTTTATTCTAAGACACCTAGAATGGAGATTGCACCATTTCTTTCTTTCAAACAATCTAATAAAAATTTTACAACCTTTAATATAGGGTTAAAATATGATATATATACAGCCGGTTTAAGAAGCTCATCTATAAATATATCCAAGTATCAGCTAACATCAGATAGATATTTATATAACGATACATTAAAATCTTTAAAAGCAGAGGTAAAAAAAGCATATTTTGATTTAATGATAGCAAAGGCATTGGTAGATATATATCAAAAAGAGCTTGAAAATGTGGATGCCCATCTTAAAGAGACAGAAGGATTTTTGGAGCAGGGATTAGTAACAAAAGTAGAGCTATTGCAGGCAAAAGTAAGAAAAGCAGAGGTTGAAAGAGATTTAAGAGATGCAAAAGGAAGATATAAAGTTGCATTATCTAATCTTGAAAGATTGGTAGGAGAAAGTTTAAAAAATGAAAATTTTGAGCCGGTAAATATTCCTATAAAAGATATTGAAGATATAGAAGAACTAAAAAAAGAAACCATACAAAATTCTGATAAATTAAAAGCATTAAAATTTACCCTACGACAGCTTCAAGAAAAAGAAAAAATAGAACAATCTCAGTTTTTACCAAAGATATATACTCAGGCAGGTTATCAATACACAAATCAGGTAGATTATCTAAATCCAAAAGGAAATTTTATACTTAGTATATCTGCCGGTGTAGAATTTCAGGGAATTAAACCATATTATAAAATATTACAGGCAAAATCAGACACAAAAAAGATTGAGTATCAAATACAGGATTTAGAAAATAATCTAAAACTTTTGATAGAAAAAGCTTATGAAGAGCTAAAAACAGCAAAAGATAATCTAAAAGTGGCAGAAGAAAATCTATCTTATGCAAAGGAATATTATGAGCTTGTAAAAGAGCAATACAGAAATCAGATAGCAACCGGAACAGATTTAATAAATGCAGAATCAGCATTAACAAGAGCTTTATCAAGTAGAGAAATATCTTATTATCAATATCTTAAAACATTGGCAGATATAGAATATCTAACAGGAAAAGAGAGGTAAGAGATGGATAACAAAAAGAAGATAGGTCTAATAATTGTAGGAATACTTATATTATTGTTTGCCGTTGTAGCAATAAAATGGATAAAACATAGAATGGAGTATGCTATAACAGATGCAGTATTTGTTGAAAGCGATTATATATCAAACATAGGATTTCAAAGGGTATCCGGTAAAGTGATACAACTTTTTGCAAAAGAAGGAGATTTTGTAAAAGAAGGGCAAGAACTTGCAAAAATAGATGATACAGATTATAAAATCTCCCTACAGCAGATAGAAAAACAGATAGAAAGCCTTGAATACCAAAAAGAAGAACTGGAGATTAAAAAAGATAGAATATCAAAAGAATTAGATATAAATCAGATAAATAGCAGTTTAACAAAAGAAGAGATAAACAAAAGAAAAGAGGCACTATCAGAGCAGATAAAACAGGTAGAAGCCCAAATTAACCAGACAAAGAAAGATTATGAAAGATATGAAAATTTATTAAATAAAGGCTTAATACCAAAACAAAAATTTGAACAGATACAAACCCAGCTTTCGGTTTTACAAAAACAAAAATCAGCCCTTGAAAAGAATTTAGAAGAACTAAATGTCTCCATAAAAAAAGCAGAAGAAGGAATAAATCTTGCAAAAGTGCAAAAAATCCAGATTTCAGAACTTGATAAATCCATTCTTTCATTACAAAAACAGATAGAAGCTTTAAACAAACAAAAAGAAGATTTAGAAAATCAGATAAATTATACTACTTTAAGAGCACCATTTGATGGGGTTATAGCAAAAAAATTTGTTTCTATTGGAGATATTGTAAAATCCGGTATACCGATTTATTCAGTTATCAAAAAAGATAGCTTTTATATAAATGTTTTACTTGAAGAAACAAAACTAAAAGGTATAAAAAAAGGAAGCATAGCTTATATAAAACTTGATGCTTATCCGGATAAAGAATTTGAAGGAGTAGTAGAAGAGATAGGATATGCTTCTGCTGCAACATATGCCCTCGTGCCGAGAGATATATCTGCCGGTGAATTTACAAAAGTAGCCCAGAGAATACCCGTAAAAATAAGAATAACAAAAGGCGATTTTTCTTTATTAAGGGTTGGTCTTGGTGGAGAAGTTGAGATAAAGAAGGATAAATAAGATGGAAAAACCTATTTATGAAAGAATATCAACAGGAGAAAGGGTTTTAATAACATTTATTGTTATGACAGGTGCCTTTATGGCTATTTTGGATACTACCATTGTTGATATAGTAGTGCCAAAGATGATGTCTCCACTTGGCACAGATTTATATGGTATCCAATGGGTGATAACTGCATATATGATAGCAGCAGCCACCGGTTTAATATTATCAGAATGGCTTGATAAAGTAATAGGACTGAGAATAGTATATATAGCCGGAATTATAATTTTCACCACTGCATCTTTTTTATGCGGACAAGCTCAAAGCATAGAATGGATGATTTTTTCCAGAATATTACAGGGAACCGGAGAAGCTCTCATAATGGCAACTGCCCAGACTATTCTTTTTTCGGTATATCCGGTAGAAAAAAAAGGTATGGCTATGGGGATATTTGGGCTTGGTGTTAGCTTTGCACCGGCACTTGGTCCAACTCTCGGTGGATATTTAACGGAATATCTTGATTGGAGATGGGTATTTTTTATAAATTTACCTGTTGGAGTTATTACCACTTTGCTTGCAATATTTTATCTTCCGGAAACATCGTTGCATAGAACAAAAGAAAAATTAAATTTTGTTTCATATTTCTTTTTATCATCTTTTACTATATCTTTATTGATACTTCTTTCAAAAGGACAACAGCTTGGCTGGTTTATGTCCGATACTATTGTTTATCTTGCTATCATATCTATTTTTTCTTTTTTATTTTATATAGTTTCAGAGATTATTTCAAAAAAACCACTTATAGATTTTTCTATTTTTATGGTTAAAGAATATACGGTTGGATTTATTATATATTTTTTACTTCTTGGATTTTCTATGTATCAGGTTTTTTATTTGCTTCCTTTATATTTTGAGAATTTAAAAGGATTATCAACTTTTGATGCAGGATTGCATATTTTGGCCTTTGCTGTATTTATAGCTATGTTTTCTCCGGTTGCTGGTATTTTGTCTGATAAATGGAATGAAAAATATGTAATTTATATAAGTGCTACTATATATATTATTGCTTCTTTGTTTATACTGCCAAAGCTTGATTATTATACTCCTTCTGTGCAAGCAGCTATTATGACTATTCCTCTTGGTATCTCTATGGGTATGTTTTTTGCTCCAACTACAACCTTAGCACTTAGATATTTAGGTGAAAAAACTTCTCTCGGAACCGGTTTAATGCATTATGCAAGATTTGTAGGTGGTTCTTTCGGAACGGCTATAGCTACAAATGATTTATACCGGCATCAGTATGAGCATTTTGAAGGTATAAATGCTATGCAAAATTATGGTTATGTTTCTGAGTTTTTACAGGGTTTAATATCTAAGATGGATGGATTTGTGCCGGAAAATATAATAGAGCAAAAAGCAAAAGCTGTAATCTATGCAGTGCAAAACTTACAGGCTTTAAATTTTTCATTTCAAGATACTTTTTTTATCGCTGGTTTATTCGGTCTCTTAGGCTCTCTCCCAATCGTTTATATGCTTATTACAGATTTGTTTAAAAAACAAACATAAATCTAAGCTTTAAATCTTTATAACTATTAATCGCTAAGCCATATTTACTATCTACTTTTATTTATTATTTCAACTCTTTATAGGCACGCTACAAACTCCAGAGTTGTGGAATATAGCATGCGACCATTGTATAAAGTTTCAACTCCTTATAGGCACCCTACAAACCTTTATGGTAATTCTATGTTTAATTTAGAAAGAATAGCGTTTCAACTCCTCATAGGCACGCTACAAACTTTAGGATTATTTATAGAAATTAAGAACACCAATTTATTATTTCAACTCCTCATAGGCACGCTACAAACCCAATTGAGACTAAATCTCAAAAACAGATTGAGACGTTTCAACTCCTCATAGGCACGCTACAAACTCTGCTAAGAATTTAGCGAAATATTGACAATAAAATTGTTTCAACTCCTTATAGGCACGCTACAAACGATTTATTACAAGACAATTAGATAATGGAGATATTAGTTTCAACTCCTTATAGGCACGCTACAAACTGGTATAAATTGGAAGAAATACTAAATAGATTAAAAGTTTCAACTCCTTATAGGCACGCTACAAACTTCTGATTTTTTCTTCTGATGATTCCTCTGTTCCGGATGTTTCAACTCCTCATAGGCACGCTACAAACAAAGGGTGTTATCATTCAAGGGTTACTTGAAGTGTTGTTTCAACTCCTCATAGGCACGCTACAAACTTGATAGATTGTTCTGGGATGTATGGGGATTTTTGTAGTTTCAACTCCTCATAGGCACGCTACAAACTTGTTTAGGATAGAGCCTATTCTATCCGGATATCTTCGTTTCAACTCCTCATAGGCACGCTACAAACGATAATTCTTTATTATGCTTTCCTGATATTTTAGCGAGTTTCAACTCCTCATAGGCACGCTACAAACTCATTATACCCTGCTGTATCTCTATTGATGGTGGATTGTTTCAACTCCTTATAGGCACGCTACAAACTTAATGTTAAAAGATGAAATAGAAAAACTTGACAACGGTTTCAACTCCTTATAGGCACGCTACAAACTTTTGTCTGTTTATCTGTCATTACAAAACCCCCAAAAAGTTTCAACTCCTTATAGGCACGCTACAAACAATTTAAACAAATGTTTAACCGAAATCGATATTATTAGTTTCAACTCCTTATAGGCACGCTACAAACTGATTTCAATAGGGAGAATTCACAAATTCAGTTCTTGTTTCAACTCCTTATAGGCACGCTACAAACAATATCAAAATAGAAGAAATTACAGCAAGAGCTATCAGTTTCAACTCCTTATAGGCACGCTACAAACTAATAATTTCCTATTAGTAGAAGATGAAAATTTAATCAGTTTCAACTCCTTATAGGCACGCTACAAACTATCGGTAATCAAAATAGCACAAAACAGTGAAGAGATGTTTCAACTCCTTATAGGCACGCTACAAACAAGCAAAGAAAATAGTAGAAACTCTATTAAAGGAAGTTATGTTTCAACTCCTTATAGGCACGCTACAAACCCGAAATTTTATATCTTATTCAGTTGCCAAGTAATGCTTACAATTACTTATCTATATTATATCATAATACAAAAAATTATTTCTGTCAAATTGAATTTATTTTCAGTCGACCTCCAATCTTGCAAAAAACCCTGGACATCGGCTAATCGTTGATACTGTAAGCCAAACTCTCAATTTTTGCCATTTTTTACTGTGAGATTTTGTCTCAATTAGTCCTAAAAAATCTACATCGACAGACTCAAATTTTTTTCATAAAAAAGTTGTTATGAAAAAAGATATGGATAAATTAGAAGTTTAAGGGGTAAAAAGATAAGGGGGTTGTTATAGATTATCACGAAAAACTTGCTATAATATTAACTGAATAGCGATTTTTAAAACTCTAAATAAAGATTTCATTTTATGGAGTGTTGTTATGGGTAAAGTAATCATTGAAACAAAAGATGAAAAAGAATTAAAAATAAAAACATCATTGACATCACAAGAAATAGAAAAGATTTTAAAAGAATTTGAAGAAAGAAAAAAAGGCGAGGAAGCTCTTGATAAACTTAAAGGAATATTAAAAACAGATAAATCGGCTGAAGAACTTATTGGAGAAATTTATGAAGAAATTTATGGTAGATAGTAATGTAATTATTGAATATATGAAAGGTAATCCTGAAGCAGTAAATATTGTTAATTTTGTTAAAAGCAATCCTAACAATGAATATTATCTAACCTTAGATGCAATAGAAGAGATATTGTATGTTCTTGTAAAACATTTTTCTAAAAAATCTTACTGGGATTTAAAGCACAATCCTAACATAGCAAAAGATACATACAAAATTGTTATTCCTTTAATTGAAAGTATTCTAAAAACCTTTTTTAAAGTTATTTCGCCAAGTAAAAACACACATGAAATTTTGTTTAATATTTGCGAAAGATACGGATTATTACCTAAAGATGCTTTAATTCTTGCTATCTGTATAGAAAAAGATATAAATAATTTAATCACTTTGGATAAAGATTTTGCTAACTTAGATTTAGAAGAAAATATTAATATCATACTTACATATAAAGAATTGAAAAATAAGGACTAATTAATTTATATCAATATCCTTTTTTACCATATTAGAACTCAAATTTTTTCATAAAAATCCGTTTGCAAATTTCCAAAAAATTTTTTATAATTTTCAAAGTTATAAAAAAGAGGGGAAAAACTTTTGAGATTAAAAATATCTTTTTCAGCAGATAAAGAATATATATATCTTCCTATCCATCATAATGAATATATTCAGGGGATGCTTTATGGAAATCTACCGGAACCACTTGCCAAATACCTACACGATATAGGATTTTTTTATAATAACAGAGCTTTTAAATTATTTACATTTTCAAAAATCTATTCAGAGCAATATTTTCCACTTTTAAAAGATAAAAAGATAAAATACAAATCACCAATCAGCATATATATATCCTCAGCCATAGAAGAGATACCACACAGATGGGGAGAAAATTTTATAAGAAAAGATAGGATTTTCCTTGGAAAGAATAACCTTTATCTACAAGAGATAGAAATTCAAAAACAGCCAGAATTCAAAGAAGAGTTTTATATAAAAACCTTATCACCGATAACAGTTTATAGAACCATAGAAAATGATAAAAAATATTACAAATATTACTCTCCATCGGAAAAAGATTTTGCAGAGCTAATAAAAATTAATCTAACTAAAAAATATAATCTTATAACTGGTGAAAATATAGAAGAATTTCCAATAGATATAAAGCCGGCAAAAGATATAAAAAAAGTATTATTCAAATATAAAGATTTTCCGATAGAGGCTTATGAAGGAATATTTAAAATAAAAACAAATCCGGATATGTTTAAAGTTGTTTATGATGCCGGACTTGGAGCAAAAAACTCCCAAGGTTTTGGGATGATAGAGGTAATGTCAGAAATTGATTAAATTTTATGTTTTTAATATAAAAAACTGCAAGAGGTAAAGATGAATAATATAGAAAAATTAGCCTTAGCAGGTCTGCTTCACGATATTGGAAAGTTTTATTTAAGGACAAAACCGGAAGAAAATATCTCAAATTACAATAAAGAAGATTTTAAATATGACCATGCATTATATTCATATATAGCAATAAAAAAATTTTTCAGAGAATATTTAGAAAAAAATCTAAATCTTAATCCGGAAGAGATAGCAAATATAGCATCTAAGCATCATAATCCTTCAAATGAGCTTGAAAAAATAATGCAGATAGCAGATTGGTTTTCCTCTGCCGAAAGAGAGCGAATAAGAGAAGATGAAATAAACTTTTTACATACAGTTTTTGAAAGGGTATCATTTACAGGAGAATCAGATACAGGAGGAAAAGATTTTGGATATTATAGATTGGAGCCTTTGGCATTAGACGAAAGAATTTTTCCAAAAACCTATGAAGGTATTTATGAAGGTAATTTTATAAGATTTATAGGCAAAAATAAAGCAGAAATAGAAGAAGAACTTGGAAATTATAAGGATTTATGGAATGAATTTATAAATGAACTAAAAAAATTATCAAGATTTAAAGGGAAACAAGCATTTATATTTATATATTATCTGCTTCAAAAATATCTTTGGTGTGTGCCGGCATCTACTTATGATATTGAGAAAAAAAGCAGACATTATCCGGATATATCTTTATTTGACCATTCAAGAATATTATCAGCAATTGCCTGTGCTATATACGATTATGCAAAACAAACCGGATTAGATATATCAAAACTGGATTTTAACGCATTGGAAAAACAAGACTTTTTACTCTTGATAGAAGCAGATATAAACGGAATTCAAAAATTTATATATAACTTAGGAAAAACTCAAGGTATAAAAAATTTTTCAATATCCAAAGCATTAAGAGGTCGTTCATTCTTAGTTTCTATGATACCGGAGATTATATCAAGACATATATTAAATGAGCTTGGATATACAATCACAAATGCAATATATACAAGTGGTGGAAAATTCCAATTATTAGTTGCAAATACAGAGAATAATAATAAAAAATTAGAAGAAATAAAAGAAAAACTTCAAGAATATTTTTATAAAGAATTTTTTGCAGAACTTGGAATAACAATAGCTTATAAAGAATTTTCCGGAGAGTATCTTACCGGAAAAGACCATAAAAATTATGCAGATGTTATAGATGAACTTCAAATTTTACTTGATAAAAAGAAAAAACAAAGATTTGATAAACAAATCGGAAAAGATGAAAATGAAAGCAAAAAAGAATTTATATGTCCTTCTTGTAAAAAACTACCGGTTGAAAAAGAGGATGCTATCTGTTATCTTTGTGAAAAGTCAAATGAAATAGGAAATAAATTACCAAAAATTAAGTATATAGTATTCGGTAAAAATATAACTAATCAAAATAATATTACTTCCATTACTCTTGGAAATTTTGGAACGGTCTATCTTGTAGAAGAGGAAAATATTGATAAATTTAAAGATGCAGAAGAAATACTTTTATTAAATGATACAACTTTTGAAAAAAATAATGGTTTTAAATTCTTAGGAAATACAGTGCCTTTTATAGATGAAGATAATGAAGAATTTTTCAAAATCATAGCTGAAAATAAAGATAATGAAACTTTCAAAAAAGGGGATGAAACTCTCAAAGCAAATGTTGTTCCTTTTTCTTGGTTAGCTGAGTTATCAGAAGGTGATAAAAAACTTGGTATATTCAGAGCCGATGTAGATAATCTCGGATTAATTTTTAGCGATGGACTTAGAAAAAAAGGCAAAAATGACTCCGAAAGATACACAATATCAAGGGTTGCTACATTAAGTAGAATGCTTGATTTATTTTTTAGTGGATATATCAATAAATTAGTTCAGGATTTTACAAAAGAGAGTTTACCAATTAAAAAGAAAGTAGGAAATAAAGAGATAGAACTGAAAAATATAAACTCTTTAATATATATTGTTTATTCCGGTGGTGATGATTTATTTTTAATAGCACCTTATAACATAATTTTAGATTTTGCATTAAGATTAAGGGAAGAATTTTATAAATATACCGGAAAAAATTTAGATTTTGGATTATCCGGTGGAATATACATATCTTCCCCTACAACACCTATCCACATGACTGCTAAATTTTCGGAAAATCTTGAAAATATCGCTAAAAAAACAATGTTTAAACAAAATGGTAATATTATTTTAAAAGATAACATAGCTATATTAGATAAACCATTTAGATGGAGAGATTATCAAGGAAGAAAAACCTTAGAAATCCTTATCCAGAATGAATATAGCAATGATAACTCTATTTTATACAATATAGGAATATCAAATCCGGAAGAAAATAAAGAAGTTGTATTTTACGAGTATATCATTAAATTAGCCAATAAAATTATAGAATATTACGAAAAAGATAAAATAAGCAGAAGCTTTTTATTTAAATTATTGAGATTTCATCAAAGTTATATAGGAAAAGAGGAAAAGATAAAAGCTATGATATATCCTAAAATCTACTATCAAATTGCAAGAAATATAAAAGATAATGATGTCAGAGAATTTTTTGAAAATACGTTAATAAAAGAAGGTTTTAAAGAAAATGGCAAAATTTTAATAACCACAAAAAATGTTTTAAAAAATTTAGATGTTATAATCCCTTTAGTATTAATGAAAACCAGAGGAGGTAATTAGGATGACTGTTGAAGAAGTTTATAACGAAATTAAAGAAATAAAAAGAACTAAAGGATGGAATAATGTAGATTTTTTATACGCATTTAATATTGTGCTTGAAAGAAATTTAAAAGGAAAAAATATATCTGAACTTGATATTGAGAAATTTATAGAACCGAACGGATTTGCAGAAAAAATAGCCAAAGAAACAACAATAAAAAGAAGCCAGTTAAGAAAATTTTTCAATGAAGTAAAAGAATTAAAACAAAAGATAGTAGAAATTAAACCGGATGAAAATTTAAAACCGGATATCCGTATTAGAGTAACTGCCCTTATACCAAAACTTGCTTATGCTTCCGGTAGAAAAACTATAGATAAGAATTTTTATGAATTTATGAAATTATTACTTCTAAAATTAAAAGATGGCAAAAGAAAAGATTTTGAAGCTTTTGACCACATTTTTGAAGCAATTATTGCTTATCATACATATCATCATCCAAAGGAGGAATAAAAGATGTCAAACAATCAAGCTACTTTTAACAAGCCATTAAAAGCTATTTTAAAATTAAGCTATGAAATTGAAGTATTAACCGGATTGCATATAGGCGGTTCTAAGGAGAGTATAGAAATAGGTGGAATAGATAATATAGTTATAAAAACACCTTATTATGAAGGAAAAAGAAATGTTCCATATATTCCCGGTTCATCTTTAAAAGGTAAAATAAGAGCTTTACTTGAATGGGTAGAAAAACCTCAAAATAATCCAAATCTTCCAATTGCAATATCTAACAATGGAGAACCTTGTAACTGTGGAAAATGTAATATATGCAAACTTTTTGGAACTCATAAAGCCGGCAAAAATCAAACAGAACCTGTAAGAGTTAGATTTGATGATTTTTATCCTACAATGGAAACCATACAGATGTGGGAAGATGTGCTTGAAGGTTTATATACAGAAATCAAAACAGAAAATACTATAAATAGAATAACCGGCACAGCAGCACATCCAAGACATCAAGAAAGAGTTATTCCCGGTTCAATATTTAAAGGAAATATAATAATAAGACTCTTTGAAGGAGATAGCTATCAAAATACACTAGAAATATTACAAAAAGGTATAAAACTACTTGAAAATGATTATCTTGGTGGAAGTGGTTCAAGAGGATATGGAAGAGTAGAAATAGGCGAACCCAAAAAAGCAAAAATAATAGATATAAATGGGGTTGAAAAAGAAATAGAAATTGAGAAATTAAAAGATGAGATAGATAAAATAACTAAAATCGGGCAGTAGTTATGATAAAGGCTTATAGAATAAAATTTTTATCACCATATACCACTATAAAAAGCTATACAATTTTCGGTGCTTTTTGTTGGGCTTATAGACTTTTATATGGAAAAGATAGATTAGAAAATTTCTTAAAAGAATTTTCAGAAAATCCAAAATTTTTAATATCCTCTCCGTTTCCGGTTATAGAAGATATATATCTATTCCCTAAACCATTTTTTGAACTTAAGCTATCATCAGATATAAAAATATTAGAAAAATTAAAAAGAAAACCATATAAAAATGCAGTATATATTACCCAAAAAGTTTTAGAGAAGATTATAAAAGGAGAAGTTAAAAACCAAAATGATTTAATGAAGCTAAATGTTAAATCCGGAGTAATTTATGATAATGATGAAAATCTTAGTAGTTTAAATTTCGGTAAAAATCAGATATTTGTCCATAATCAGATAAATAGGATTAATAATGAATCTAAAAATCTTTATTTTGAGGAAGGGATTGTCCCTTTTGAAAATCAAGAAAAATATTTTTTAGTTAAATTTATTGATGAATCATTTATAAATGAGTTTGAAAAAATATTAAAAATAGTTCAGGAGCTTGGTTTAGGTGGAAATAAAAATATTGGTTGGGGAAAGGTAGAGATTTTAGAAGATGATAAAAATTTTTCATTCTTAGGAAGAAAAGAAACGGATAAATTTATAACCCTTTCTCCTATAATTGCAAAAAATATAAATTTAAAAAATAGCTATTATAACTTTTACACATTTGTCTCATATACAGATGGAAGTTTTGAGAAACCAAAATTAAAAGGTAAGATTGATTATATAGAAGAAGGTTCAATAATAAAAAAACAAGATACCAACCAGTTTGCCGGAGTTTTAAAACATATTAGTAATGATATATACCAATACGGCTTAGAATTTCCTGTATATATGGAGTGGTAAAAATGGGATATATTGAAGAAAAAATAAATCTTACTATAAAATCACCGGTTCATATAGGTTCAGGCGAAAAAATAACAAAACTTGAATATATACCGGAAGGCAGAAATATAGTTATATATAGTCTAAATAAATTTTTATCAAAACTTGATGAAAAACAGCTGGAAAATATAATT
Source organism: Venenivibrio stagnispumantis (assembly GCF_900182795.1). Classification (NCBI taxonomy): domain Bacteria; kingdom Pseudomonadati; phylum Aquificota; class Aquificia; order Aquificales; family Hydrogenothermaceae; genus Venenivibrio; species Venenivibrio stagnispumantis. The sequence goes on along the minus strand of NZ_FXTX01000003.1, from coordinate 8,370 downwards.
GCACAAATAGAAAGTAATAATGAAATAGATGAAAATTTAATAAGAAAATACCTAAATGATATAAAAAGATATAGCTTAAATGTAAATGATACAAACATAAATGAAATCCATGAGTTTATAAAAACAGCAGATAAACCTTATATTCCGGGGTCAGAAATAAAAGGAGCAATAAGAACTGCTATTTTATATAGCATAGTTAAAAATAATTTACAGGAATTTAAAGATAAATTGAAATTTGTTAATGAAGATAAAAATAATAAAATTGCAAGAGAAATAGAAGAAAAAGCATTCGGAAAAATATCAAATGATATAATGAAATTTTTTATGGTAGAAGATACAAAGCCGATAGAAACACAAAATCTCGTAGCCAAAAAAATAGAAATTATAAATACAAGGAAAAAATTTTCAGAATATGCAGAATGTCTTAAAAAAGATACAAAGTTAGAAACAAAAATAAAAATATTCCAAAATAGAAGAGAATTTCAAAATTTCAAATACAATAAATACATAATCAATTGGAAACAAAGCTGTTATGAATATGCAAAAGATTTAATAGATGTAGAAAAAGAATATTGGAAAGATAAAAATCAAGAGATTTTAAAATTTTATCAAAATCTTGAAAATGAAAATACAGAAGAAAATCCATTAATAAGAATAGGAAGATTTACCGGAAAACTAAGTCATACAATCGTTTTGCTTTCTAAAAAAACCGGATATAACATTTCTTTCCCAAAAACAAGAAGATTAACTAAAGAAAATGAGGTATTAGGATGGATAAAATCGTAGGAAATTTTATTCTTACAAGCTGTGGTTTAAGCATTCTTACAAATATGGCAAAAGAATTGAACTTTGATGAAAATATATATAAATACTCTAATTATACAGAAAAAGAATTTCCTAAGGAAAAAAAAGAAAAGTTTGATAAATTTATAAAAGATGTAAAAGAAAAGTTATTAAAGTTTAATTTATCAGAGCTAAAAGAAACAAGTGCAGAATTAAATGCTTTGATAAATTTTTACCAAAATGATATTAAAAACTTTCCTGAAATGGATTATCATTATTTTCTTCATACAGATACATACTTAGGTAAGAAAGTTGCAGAAATTTTAATAGAGTTATTTAAAAATAAGGGAATTACAAATGTAGAATCAATTACAGCTAAAGATTTAAAAACATCTTCTTTTGAAGAGTTTCAAATTTCTTTGTCAGATTTAGCAAAAAATTTAGTCAATGAAATAATAAAGCCTTTCAAATCAGGTGGATATAAAATAATTTTTAACCTTACCGGTGGATTTAAAAGTATAAATAGTTTTCTACAAACTGTAGCTTCTTTATATGCAGATGAAAGTATATATATATTTGAAACAAGTGAGAATTTATTAAGAATACCAAGATTACCAATAAAGATAGAGGAAGGTATTTTCAAGGAAAACCTAAATTTATTTAGAATGTTAGAATTAGGAATATATCAAGATGTTATAAAAGAAGAGATAGATAAATTACCTGAAATTGTTTATTTAAAAATTGATAATGGTTTTGCTATGTCTCCTTGGGGAGAACTTATATGGCAAAATATAAAAGATGAAGTTTACAAAGAAAGATTAGTTGAACCAATTTCAAAAAGAATAGAAATGTCAACTCAATTAAAGAAACAATTTGAATCTTTAAATCCTTCTGAACGCTTACAATTAAATAAAAAAATTGACGACCTTGAAATCTGTATAGAAAGAAATTTTCAAGATTGCAAAAAATCTTTGAGATTCCACGAACTAAAAGGTAATATTTCAGAAACTTACCAATATGAAATATACCCATTTGATGGTAATGATAACAGAAGGTTATATATAAAATCCAAAGATGGGAAATATATTTTGGATAAAATAGATGCTCATCTAAAATAAAGGAAAACCAAAATGCTAACAGCACTTAAATACATTGGACAGTTGCTTTTAGAAAATGAACAAAAAGAAGTTGTTGATATTCTCCTTGAAAATCCGGATAGTAATGGAACATATAAGACGGTATTTGTTTTAGAATTTGATAAAGATTTAAATTTTAAAGATGTGGTAGTTGAAGAGTTTAAAGGTGAGAATTGGAAAATATATCTATATAAAAGAGCTTCCGGCTCTAATGCTCCGGATTTTTCTCCTACTTCCAGAATAACTGAACCGAAAAAAACATTAGAAAATAAAATTTTAAGATGGTTTGAAAATCATAAAAATATTCCGGAAATAAACAAAATCTACAAAGAATTAGAAAATCATAAAGAAGAAATCTTGACAAAAATTAAACAAAACCAAACAAAAGACGGCAAAATTATCACCTTAAAAATAGATGGAAAATATCTATACGAAATAGAAGAACCAAATTTTAAAGAGATTTTGATAAATGATTTTATGGCAAAAATAAAAGAAGTATCTAAAAAAGATGCTGTTTGTAGTGTATGTGGAGAAAAAAAAGATGAAGTTTTTACCACTTCCTTAATTTATAAATTTTATACACTTGATAAAGAATGTTATATAACGTCTGGATTTAGCAAAAAAGATGCTTGGAAAAATTTTCCTATATGCGAAGAATGTTTTCTAAAAATAGATTATGCCAAAAAATATATAGAAGAAAAACTTAAATTTAAATTTTATGGAAAAGATTATTATATTATTCCTAAATTAATCTTAGATACTCCGGAAGCTTTGAAAGAAATAAATGAGATATTGTCTTATGAAGCTGGAAAAATAACCTTAGAAAATAAAAAATTAATAACAGATGATAAGGAAGAAATATTTGAAATATTGAAAGATTATAAAGATGTAGTTAGTTTTTATTTGCTCTTTTTAAAAAAAGATAACGCTGCTGAAAGAATACTTCTATCCATAGAGGATGTTCTTCCGTCAAGAATACATAAAATATTTGATGCAAAAGAAAAAGTTGATAAAATCTTCTCTCAAGAATATAATTTTGGAAAAATTGTTAGATTTTTAGATGAATTTGATAAAACATTTTATGAAGTTATAGATAAAATTTTTAAAGAAGGAAAAATTGATTTTAAAACATTGATACAGATTTTTAATAAAAAAATACGGGAAAATTTTCTTAATGGTAATAATTTTAGTTATACTGTTTTTGATGCTTTAATGAATATTAAATTTTTTGAAGAAATTGGTTTATTACAATATGAGGGAGAAATTATGGAAAACTCAAAATTTGAAAAAATTTATCAAAAAGTAGGAAAATCTTTAAACACACCGGCTAAAAGGGGAATATTTTTACTTGGAGCATTAACTCAAATGCTTTTAAATATCCAAGCTCAAGAAAGGCAAAGCACACCTTTTGTAAAAAATCTAAAAGGCTTAAAAATGAATGAAGAAGATATAAAAGGCTTACTTGCAAAAGTTATAAACAAGCTAATGGAATATGATAAATATGACAAAGGTAAAAAAGAAATAGCTGAGGAAATAAGTAAAAATTTATTATCAGAGGATAAATTTAAATTAAATATAGATGAAATCAACTTTTATTTTGTATCCGGAATGGCATTATATAAAGATGTTGCAAATGTGGTTTATGAAAATGAGAAAGAAAGTCAGACTGTCTGATAAAGGAAATTACAAAAGATATATTTAGCCAAAAAGGAGTTTTAATTTGAACTTTATAAGAAAAATTATTTAAGAGGTGATTAAGATGGGAGAAATTATTAAAAACAGAAGAGAGTATTTGTTTTTGTATGATGTTAGCTTTGCAAATCCAAACGGTGACCCAAACGATGAAAACAAACCAAGAATAGATGAAGAAACCGGTAGAAATATTGTTACAGATGTTAGGCTCAAAAGAACTATTAGAGATTATTTAAAAGAGTTTGAAGGACTGGAAATATTCGTTAGAGAAATAGCAAACGAAGATGGAAAAATTCAAGATGCAAAAGCAAGAGCAAAAGATTTTGATAACAATCCTGAAAAAATATTAAATGAATGTATTGATGTTAGATTATTTGGTGGAACTATACCAATAACTACCGGAAAAAGTAAAGATAGCTCTATCACATATACAGGAGCAGTGCAATTTGGTATGGGACAATCTCTCCACAGAGTTAAACTTGAATTTATAAAAGGAACAGGAGCCTTTGCATCAAGCTCAGGGAAAGAGCAGAAAACCTTTAGAGAAGAATGGATACTTCCATACTCATTTATTGCTTTTCATGGAGTAGCAAATCAAAATGCAGCAAAATTAACAAAATTAACAAATGAAGATTTAGAACTTCTTAAAAAGGCTATCTGGGAAGGGACAAAAAATCTGATAACCCGTTCTAAAAACCAAATGCCAAGATTACTTATTGAAGTAATTTATAAAGAAGGCATCAATTCTCATATAGGAGAACTTCACAGATATATAAAAATAGAAAGCGAAAAAACAGATGAAGAACTACGAAGCACAGATGATTTTATCTTAAATATTGATAAACTTTTAGAGATATTGGAAGAAGAAGCAGAAAAAATACAAAAAGTATTTTATAAAAAAGATAGAAATTTAATATTAAGCAAAGATTTAAGCTCTGATAAAATTAAATTTGAAGAAATAATTTTTTAGAATTATTTTATAAAAAATTTTATTAAAAATGGAATAGAGATGAATTTACAAGAAATAAAGCAAACTTTGAAAGAGAGAATGCCGGAGCTAAAAGAAAAATATGGTGTGAAAAATTTATATATTTTTGGTTCTTATGTTAGAGGAGAGCAAACTCCAGAAAGTGATATTGATATTCTTGTAGAGTTTGAGAAAGGGAGAAAAAGTTTTGACAATTATATGGGATTAAAATTTTATTTAGAAGATTTATTTGGTTTGAAAGTTGACCTTGTTATAAAAGAAGCAGTAAGGAAAGAACTTCAAAAGTATATATATTCAGAGGCTATAAATGTCTAAAAAAACTTTAATATTTGACATTTGGGGAGAATTTGGACATTTTAAAAAATTTTATACTACATCTTCACCACTTACATTTTCTATCCCACCACCAACAGCAATCTATGGAATTTTAGGAGCAATATTAGGGCTATCTAAAAATGATTATCTGAAACATATAAATGGTAGAAACACTAAGGTAGCTATTCAAATTTTAAAACCAATTAAAAAAACAAGAATGACGCTAAACTTGATAGATACAAAAAATTCAGGAAGTTTTAACCTTATAAAATCGCGGACACAGATTAAAACAGAATTTTTAAAACAACCGGCTTATAGATTATTTATAAATATAGATAATGATGATTTATTTAACCAACTGATTGAGAAAGTGCAAAATAAAGAATGTTATTATACCGTTTCCTTAGGACTTGCTAATTTATTGGCAAATTTTTCCTTTATTAATGTAGCTAATGCAGAGCCTTTATCTATTTCAAATAAAGTTGATACAGCTATACTTTCAGAAAATATAGAAGAAATAGAAATCAAAGAAGGTAAAAAATATTTTAAAGAAAAATTACCAACAGATATGAATATAAATAGAGAACCCTTAGCTTATAAAGATGTAGTTATGGAACTTGTAGGTAATATTCTTGAAGGCAAGTTTAAAAATTGTTATAAAGTGGGAGATAGTATAATCTCTTTTCTGTGAAAAATGGATAAAATTAATTCAGGACTTCTTTCTCATCCAGATAGGCTTTTAGAAGAGCATATTAATAGTGTGATAAAGTTATCTCTAAAATTTTTTGAAAAAGATAATATCTATAATGAAATCTTAAAAGATATTCTAACTATTATTTCATTTTCCCACGATATTGGAAAATCAACCGATTATTTTCAAGAATACATAAAAGGAGATAAAACCCTTAGAAATAGACCTGAAACAAAACATGCTTTACTTGGCGGAGTAATAGGTTTATGTCTTACAGAAAGATATTTAAGTTCTAAAAATATAAATGACCTATTTTTACTTTCTCTTGGATTTATATTACCAAAAAGACATCATGGTAATTTAGGAGATTTTTTAAATGAAGTTATTTTAGAAGATACCGAAATAGAATTACTAAAAAATCAAATAAATGCAATAGATAAAGAAAAATTTAATGTATTTTTAAATAATTTAAACATTAAAAACAAAGATTTATTAAAATTTTCTTTTGAAGATATAGATTTTGATAAAATTAATAAAAAATTAAGAGAAATAAAAAGATTTATAAGAAATCTTAAAGAAAAAAAATCATTAGATTATTATCTTAATACATTACTTTTATTTTCTCTTCTTTTAGATGCTGATAAATCGGATGTAGGTATTAAAATTGATAAATCTATTTTGTTTAAAGATATAGATTTAGAAAGTAACATTGTAGATAGTTATGTAAGAGCATTATCTCAAAGAGATAATAAAATAAATAATTTGAGGAAAAAAGCTTTTGAAGAAATTACAAATCAAGATATTGATATAAACAATAAAATATTAACAATTACTTTACCTACCGGTATAGGTAAAACTTTAATCTCTTTTAAACTTGCTTTAAAAATAGCAGAAAAAGTAAAAAAAGAAAGAGGTATTGATTTAAAAATAATATACAGTTTACCATTTTTATCTGTAATAGAACAAAATCATAATGTTTTTGAAAAAGTTTTAAAACATTCTAAAATATCTGTTGATAATACATTATTATTAAAATACCATCATTTAACCGGTTTTAGCTATAGAGAAAAAGAAGATGAATTTGATTATGATAGTTCAAGAATTTTAATTGAAGGTTTTAATAGTAAGATTATTACAACTACATTTATGCAATTTTTTTATTCTATATTTACAAATAAAAATAAAATGATAAGAAAATTTCATAGATTTACAAACTCAATCATTATCCTTGATGAAATTCAATCAATACCTCATAAATACTGGCTTTTAATAAATGAATTTTTAACAAAAATGGCAGAAAAGTTCAATTTTTATGTTATATTATCAACAGCTACACAACCATTTATTTTTGAAAATTCAAAAGAACTTGCTATTAATTCAAATTATTACTTTGAAAATTTAAATAGATACAACATCTATATAAACAAAACACCACAAACCATAGAAGCATTTTGTAGCAATCTTGATATAAAACCAGATAAAAGTTATTTATTTATACTAAATACTGTAAATTCTGCAAAAGAGTTATACGAAAGGCTAAAAAACCAATTTAATCAAGAAGAAATTACCTTTCTTTCTACTTATATAATTCCAAAAGAAAGATTTAAAAGAATAAAAGAAATTCAAGAAGGTAAAAAAAGAATAGTAGTTTCAACACAACTTGTAGAAGCCGGCGTAGATATAGATTTTGATGTAGTTTATAGAGATTTTGCCCCTTTAGATAGCCTAATCCAATCTGCCGGAAGGTGTAATCGCAATAGCAATAAATCCAAAGGTAATTTTTATATCATAAATTTAGTAGATAACAATAATAAAGAATATAGTTTTTATGTTTATGATGCTGTTTTAATTTCTATCACAAAATCAATATTATATAAAGATTATTACGAAGAAAAAGATATATTAAATCTTGTTCATAACTTTTATAATGAAATTCAAAAAAGAAAATCAGATAAAATTTCTATAGATTTACTTAATATGCTTTATTCTTTAAAATTTGATGGAGAAAAAGAAAAAAACAAAATAACATCTATAAAAGATTTTGTTCTGATTGAAGAAGATTATTATAAAGAAGATATATTTGTTGAAGTTGATGAAGAAGCCCAAAAAATATGGAAAGAATTTTGTCAGATAATACAAATAAGGGATATTTTTGAAAAGAAAAAAGCTTTTGATGATTTAAAAGCTAAGTTTTATCAATATATTATATCTGTCCCTATAAAAGATAATACACCACATATAGAAAATGGATTTTATTATGTACCTTATTCCAATTTGGAATATTTTTATGATTTAGAAACCGGATTTAAAATCAAAGATAAATTTTATTTTGGGTTTTAGATAAATAAATCTTCATGTGAAGGTTTTGGAATTCCAATAGTTTCTCTATCATAATACTTTTTTGTTCTAAATTTATATATCAAGATACTATCTTCCTTAATATCCATTATCTCTTCCAATTCATCTATTAATATTCTTAGGTTTGCTTCAGAGATTTCACCTTCAAAAACACTGTTTTGAACCCATGTTAAATATTTTTTACATATTTTATGAAATTTTTGAACCCTTTTTTCATTTGCATCATAAACAAGTATTACAAACATTTTCTTACCAAGAATGTATAAATGGTTTGTAAATTTCTTCTCTTAAAAAATGTTTATAAAGTTTATAATACCAAAACCGAAAAGGAATGATAATTATATCACATTAAAAGCCTCCTTAATATAAGGATAAAAAGTTAAACTCTTAAGATGGTTTTCTGATAA